>DASQFN010000069.1 GCA_035633115.1 Gemmatimonadaceae bacterium
TGCCGCCTACGGCGCGCGGCCCTTTGGCGCGCATCGCCTCAACCACGTCCATCGTTTCTATATCAGAGGCCGGAGCGCCAGGCGAAAATGGCCAGATTGGTGGCACCCGACCGTTTTTCGCGGGGCGGATCGGCAAAGTCACGCCGGGGCGCTGGATGTCCGCGCGGCGGGATCTAGTGGATTAGCCGAAACGAAAGAGTCCTAATGGGGATGCCCATTGGCGGCGGCGCGTGCGAGTCTGGCGCATGCGCAACGGTATATCCATCACCCTCGACGACGCCGATCGCCAGCGGCTTGAAGCCATCGTCTCCGACCGCAACACGTCCCAGAAGCACGCCTGGCGCGCCCGCATCGTTCTTCTCAGCGCCGATGGCGTCGGCACGAACGCGATCATGGCTGCAACTGCCACGTCGAAGACGACAGTCTGGCGCTGGCAGGCGCGGTTCATGCAGGCGGGCGTGGACGGCCTGCTCCGCGACAAGACCCGTCCGCCCGGCAAGGCGCCGGTCGCACCTGACCGTGTGGTCGAGGTCGTGCGGCTGACGCTCGAGCCGCCGCCGCACGAGGCGACGCACTGGACGGCGCAGGCGATGGCCAGGGCGGTGGGGCTCGCCGTCTCGACGGTGCAGAAGATCTGGAAGGCCCACGGGCTCAGCCCCCATCGCTGGCGCAGCTTCAAGCTGTCCAACGATCCGGCCTTCGCGGAAAAGCTCCATGACGTCGTCGGGCTCTACGTCGCGCCGCCCGCCCACGCGGTGGTGCTCAGCGTCGACGAGAAGTCGCAGATTCAGGCGCTCGACCGCACCCAGCCCGGCCTGCCGCTGAAGAAGGGCAAGGGCGCGACCATGACCCACGACTACAAGCGCAACGGCACGACCACGCTGTTCGCCGCGCTCAACGTGCTCGACGGCACGGTCACCGGGCGCAACATGCAGCGTCACCGCCATCAGGAGTTCATCCGCTTCCTCAACGCGCTGGAACGCGACATCCCAGCCGGCAAGGTCGTTCATGTCGTGCTCGACAACTATGCCGCCCACAAGCATGCCAAGGTCCGGGAGTGGCTCGCCCGTCATCCGCGCTGGACCTTCCACTTCACGCCGACCTCCTCCTCCTGGCTGAACGCCGTCGAGGGCTTCTTCGCCAAGCTCACCCGTCGCAGGCTGAAGCACGGCGTCTTTCGGTCCATCGTCGACCTGCAAGCCACCATCAACCGCTTCCTCGCCAAGCACAACCAAAGCCCCAAGCCCTTCACTTGGCGCGCAGACCCCAACGCCATCATCGCCGCACGAAATCGAGGGTTCCAAACGTTGGAGTCGATCCACTAGGTCCCAATCCGGGTTGTTCGTGGGTGGATATCGCAGTGCCATCGCCTTTGCCGCGCCGCGGGGCAGAGCCTGGAGCGGTGGGGCGCGAGCAATGACCCTGGCATTCGACGCGTCGTCGCGACGGCGTTGTGACGTTTGATTGGTCCAGTATCCGGTGGTGGGTGTGTACCGCCCCTGGTTTCTGAGACACCCGATTGCGATTATGCGGCCAGCGATAGCTTGTCCATCTGGTCGCGTCGGAACTGGGCTGGCGAGCGGTGGCCGTGCCGCTGGATCAGCCAGTTTTCGTTGTAGGTCCGCCTGAAGTCGATCAGGGCGAGGCGGAGCTCCTCGACGGTCCCGAAGGTCCTGACCCAGAGGAGGTTTTCCTTCAGGGTCCGGATGAACCGCTCGGCGCAGCCGTTGCCCTCGGGGGCGCGGATGAAGGCCGGCGATGATGTGGCGCCGAGCCAGGCGATCTCCTTCTGGAAGTCGCGCGACATGTATTGGCTGCCGTGATCGTGCCGGATGCCGAGGCCCGAAGCCGCGGCCTTCTCGACGCCGCCGAAGCGCTCGGTCACGCCTTGCCGGATCGGCTCCAGCGCCTCATGGCGCGTGCCGTGGTGAGCGGCGTGGATGCCGACGCATTCGGCCGAGCAATGATCGACGGCGATGAAGACGGCGACCTGGCCATGCTCGACGGTGAACGTCGCGGTCATGTCGGTTCCCCACAGCGTGTCGACCGTCGCCGGGATGATCGTGCCGTCGTGGTTGCGGGGGCCGCGGGGGCTGCCCGTGCGGGTCGTCGCCGACAGGCCGTTGTCGCGCATGAGGCGGCGCACCCGCTCCCTCGAGGTGCGCAGGCCCCGGTGACGCAGCCGCGCCCAGACCTTGCGATAGCCTTCGCCGTGGAAGGGGCTATCGATAAGCAACTGCCGGATGGTCTCGACCAGCTCGCAGTCCGGCATTGGTCCCCGTGGTCCCGGCCTGCGCCGTGGCGCCGGCGGCGCCTCTGCCGCACGGCGGCGCCGGTAGACCCCCGCCCGGGCCGTGCCCCAGACACGACAGACCCGGGCGACACCGTAGCGGCGGCGCGTGGAGATCGAGATGACGGTGCTCATCGCTTCGACCTCCGCGCCGCAAAAGGGGCCCCGCCTCCCCCGGCCTCCAGCCGCTCGATCTTGGCGTGGAGCAGTTCGGTATCCATGGTCAGTTCGCCGACCTTGGTCCGAAGCCGGTCGATCGTCTCGTCGCGATCGTCCCGCGCCCGTGACTTCAGGCTTGCCGCCCCGGCATCGAGAAAAGTTTCCCGCCAACCGCTCAAATCCGCCGCCGTCACCGCGAGATCGCGCGCCACGATCTCCAGCGGCTCGCCCCGCAGGGCCCGCAGCACCGCGTCCCGCTTGCGACCCGCCGTCATGCGCCGCTCCCGGGCCGGAGCCACGACCGCTCCGATATCTGAGGTCTCCGCGCCCGCGGCTCCTCCGCCCTCAATGTCATCCATCTCAACACCTCCACTGGCTCTCAATAAGCCGTCTGGGATGTCTCAGCGAACCCTGGGGCGGGGGAA
>DASQFN010000070.1 GCA_035633115.1 Gemmatimonadaceae bacterium
GATCTCGGCTTGGACATCGACTTAGCTGGCATTGTGGGCATGATGACCAGACAAGTAGAGCCGACCGAAAAGGAGCAACGGGGACTTAGCTTGGCACGAGACAGCGGGCATATCTGGAAGGAAGATTTTGACTACGTTTTCAAGACGACGGTTCCGCGAAGGGTCGCCATAGCGGATGCTGCCGGTGAAGATGTTGCGTACTTTCTCAAAGACGCACAGAATATTTCCCTTCGGAGCTATTTCGACCCATTGTTCAAGGAAATCTGCACTGCTGTGTGGAAAGGCAATGGCCCCTAGCCCGTCCTTCTCAACGCGATGCGAGCACCCATCTACTGCATTGAACTTCGAAGTCCTCATCGGCATTGCCGCGTGAAGCCGCTGCCGCGTTGAGCACGCGGCTTGCAGGTTTCGGCGATGATCCTCTGTCGTTGCAGTTCGGGGCGGGCGGGGCGTCAGCGCGCAGCATCACATAGTCGCTCGTGCGCGTGAG
This sequence comes from Gemmatimonadaceae bacterium, assembly GCA_035633115.1. Classification (NCBI taxonomy): domain Bacteria; kingdom Pseudomonadati; phylum Gemmatimonadota; class Gemmatimonadia; order Gemmatimonadales; family Gemmatimonadaceae; species Gemmatimonadaceae bacterium. The sequence continues at coordinate 491 of DASQFN010000070.1, forward strand.
CGAAGACGTCCTGGTAGGGGCAGGACGACGCCATCGCGATCTTGATGCGCCGCACGCTGGTGACGACCAACGCACCGATCTTCAGCAGCTTCAGCCGGATGGTGCCGCAGGTCGCCTTGGCCATCGCCGTGCCGGTGAGCCCGATGCGGCGCAGCGCACAGATGAGCACGTAGGCGAACGCCGCCAGCCACAGGCGCAGCTGATTGGCCTGCAGGCTCGCCGCGCTGGTGCGGCCCGCGAACATGTCGGTCTGGCATTCTTTGATGCGGTTCTCCATGTCGCCGCGCGCGCAATAGAGGTCCTCGTAGAGATAGCGTGCGTCGTCCGTCCAGTTGAGCGAGGTGACGAGGAAGCGCGGGTTGGCCTCGTCCTGCGTCCACTCGGCTTTGGCAATCACTCGGCGCGGCCACGACCAGCTCTCACGCGTCTCCCAGTCCTCCAGGATCTTGAAGCGGCGTGCGGCGTGCTTGGTGCGGCGGCTCTCGCGGCGGGCATGAGCCAGCTCGCGCCTGATCGCCTTCACCAGGCGCTCGTTCCTGGCCAGCCCGAAGATGTAGTCGACGCCGTTTTCCTCGCACCACGCCATCAGTTCCTCGCGCGCAAAGCCAGAGTCGGCACGCAGGATGATCTCGACCTCGGGCCAGCGTTCGCGGATCTGGGCAATGATGCGCGCAACCTCCTCCTTGGCGCCGTCGGCTGCATCCTTGTCGGCGGTCCTCAGCTTGGCGGCGAGCAGATGCCGGCCGGCGAAGATATAGAGCGGCAGATAGCAGTAGCAGTCGTAGTAGCCGTGGAAGTGCCGGCCCTCCTGCTCGCCGTGGATCGGATCGTGCGTGGCATCGAGGTCGATGACGAAGCGCTTCGGCGGCTCGCGATAGGCTTCAAGGCAGAGCGTCACGAACAGTGCCGCGATGGCCCCGCCATCGTGGGTGATCTTGTGATAGGCATCGGTGCCGACCTTGGCGGCGTGCTCCAGCCGGTTGAGCGTCGATTTGCCGGCAAGCGCTGCGCAGTTGGACCGTCTGGCCGTGAGCTTGCCAACCAGCACTTGAAGCACGGGGTCGTGCCGCAGCTGGTCATGGTCGTTGAGGTCCTCGTAACCGAGCGCGATGCCGAAGATGCGCTGGCCGAGCAGCGTCGGCACCGTGTGCAGCAGCGCGTCCGGATCGCGGCCATCCTGGAAGCAGTGTGCGAGCCGCGCGATGAGGTGGATCGCTCTGTTCGAGGCCCCCAGCAACAGCCCGCCGGCGTGCGAGGTGATCTGGCCGCCATCGAACGCGCCCACAACCCGGCGGCCCTCCACGGTTCCGAAATCGAACGAATCCTGGCTACAGTCTGTGTGCATCGGGGCCGATCTCCGCTCTCAGAGAAGTCGTTGGCGCACAACAACTATCGCTGAGTCGGGGCCCCGATGCCCCTACGTCCGTTGAGAAAGGCGCGCTAGGTCCTGCGCCACCGTTGGCTGAGCCAATGTCAAAATGAATGCGAGCCCTGCGGCCGCAAGCAGAATACGCTTCATGTCGAAACTCCCCAATCACGCGAATGCGTGGCAACGCGCCAGCAGCGCGTCAACGAATGAATGTCTTTTCGAAATTGCGAGACCGATAAAAAGGCCGGTCTATCTCAAGTGAAATGCCTGCCGACGGCAATCGCGTTGCCTACCCGCACGGAGACCTCGGCACGTCTCATCGTGATGAAATAGCCTACCGTTTGCCGCTCTATTCGTAAAGCAACAAACCGTCCTCTGACAGTCCCGGCGGTGACAGCACTGCGACGTGGTATGTGTGAACGCTTGACAATCCCCCACCAACCGAACTCCCCGCCACCGGCACCGACTGAACAAATCAGGCGCTGCCCCGAACTTTGAACATTTTTGCCGTACTGACGTTGGGCATTCA
>DASQFN010000071.1 GCA_035633115.1 Gemmatimonadaceae bacterium
ATTCATGCCCATGTACATCGAGTCCGTGCCGAACCGCAACTCACCCGCCGCGGTGCTCCTGCGCGAGTCGTACCGGGAGGACGGCAAGGTGCGCAAGCGCACTCTGGCCAACCTGTCTTGCCTGTCCGATGAGGTCATCGAAGGCTTGAAGGTGCTGTTGCGCGGCGGTGTGGCGGTGCCCAGTGTCGAGGAGGTCTTCACCGTCGAGCGCACCCTGCCTCACGGCCATGTGGCCGCCGTGCTGGGTGCTGCGCGTGGGTCGGGTGCGTCCTCGTGGTTCGGCTCGGCACCGGGGGATCTGCAGCCCGTGTTGCTGGCCATGCTGGTGGCCCGCGTGATCTCGCCGGCCTCCAAGCTGGCCACCCACCGCTTGCTGCACGACGACACCGCCAGTTCCTCGCTGGGCCGCGTGCTGGGGGTGGGCCAATGCGGTGCCGATGAGCTGTATCGGGCGCTGGACTGGCTGCATGACGCGCAGCCGGCCATCGAGCGGCGTCTGGCCCGTTTGCACCTGGCCGGCTCAACCCTGGTGCTGTACGACCTGACCTCCACTTGGTTGACCGGGCGCTGCTGCGAGCTGGCCGCGCGTGGCCATTCGCGCGACGGCAAGCGTGATGATCCGCAGATCGTCTTTGGGCTGCTGTGCTCGGCCCAGGGCTGCCCGATCTCGGTGCAGGTGTTCAAAGGCAACACGGCCGACCCGGCCACGGTGGCCGCTCAGGTGAGCAAGCTCAAGGATCGCTTTGGCATCGAGCATCTGGCCTGGGTGGGAGATCGCGGCATGCTGACCTCAGCGCGCATCGAGCAGGTGCTCAAGCCCGCGGGCATGGACTGGGTGAGCTCGCTGCGCGCGCCGCAGATCGCACAGCTGGCCGAGGAACACGGCCCCTTCCAGCCCTCGCTGTTCGATGAGCGCAACCTGCTGGAGCTCACCAGTGGGCACTTCCCCGGCGAGCGGTTGGTGGTGTGCCGCAATCCCCTGCTGGCCCAGGAGCGCGCGCGCAAACGACTGGAGTTGCTGGCCGCCACCGAGGTCGATCTGGACAAAATAGTGGCGGCCACCCAGCGTGCGCGCAACCCGCTGCGCGGCCAAGACGCCATCGGCTTGCGCGTGGGTCGCGTGATCGGCCACTTCCACATGGCCAAGCACTTCGAGCTGACGATGACCGAGACCACGTTTGCCTACCGGCGCAAGAGCCAGACCATCGATGCCGAGGCGGCGCTGGACGGGCTGTACGTGATCCGCACCAGTGTCCCCGCGACCAAGCTCGACGACAACGCCGCGGTGGCCGCCTACAAGAGCCTGGCCCACGTGGAGCGCGCCTTCCGTTCGATCAAGACGGTCGATCTGCACGTGCGCCCGGTGTTCCACTACAACGCCCAGCGCGTGCGCGCTCACGTCTTCCTGTGCATGCTGGCCTACTACGTGGAGTGGCACATGCGCGAGCGTCTCAAGCCCATGCTGTTCGACGACGAGTACCTGGACGAGGCCAGCGCCGCCAGAGCCTCGCCGGTGGCCAAGGCGCTGCGCTCCGAGCATGCCAAGGCCAAGGATGCGAGCAAAACGGCCGACGATGGCACTCCCTTGCACAGCTTCAGAACCTTGCTGCAAGACCTCGCCACCCTGGCCTACAACATCACCCACACTCACCTGAACCCCGAGGCCAAGATCGTC
>DASQFN010000072.1 GCA_035633115.1 Gemmatimonadaceae bacterium
CGCGCTTGACGGTTTCCGCCGAAACGCCGAGCACCACTGCGGTTTCCTCGACACTCAGCCCCATGAATGCCCGCAACTCGACGACCTGAGCCTTGCGCGCGTCAACTGCTTCCATCTTCCGCAGCGCCTCATCGAGGGGCAGCAGATCATCGGCTGGATTGGTTCCGGCGGCTTCCGCCTCGTCCAGCGACACTGGCCGCATGCCGTGGCCCCGTTTGTCTGCGGCACGGGCCCGAGCGGAATCGACCATAATCCGCCGCATGAGGCGCACCGCCACGGCGAGCGGCATCGGGCGAACTGTGGGGAGCACGAACCCAGCTTCGCAGATCAGCAATCGCAATGGCCACCGCCGGCGACATGGCTGCGCCATCCCCCAGAACTGGCGAGCGCGCCCGCTCTGGGCGTAGTCTGATCGGCACCCACACGCGAAGCAGAGGCCCAGATAATGGCTGCGCCACTCGGAAGCTGTCAATGACATTGAGACACCAAGGTCGTAGTAATTAGAGTAGCGCTGCGGTCGATGGGCAGGACGGCGAAAGGTTCATCGGGGTCGTGAATCAGGTCGACCCTGAGGTCGTCCGAGATGACGATCGTCGTTCCTGGGGCATCCTGAGCGCCCGTTTGCTTCGCGGGCGGGTTGATCCACACCGCGTGCGGCAAATCGGCTGGTTGTGGCCGGCCCTTGACGAAGCGCTCGGGATGCGCCACGTATGCGGTCGCGAGCACCTGCTGGCGATGCGCGCGGACCGTAGCGGCTTGGCCGAAATGCACGACGGCGGGCGTGAGGAACCCCAGTCCGCTGTGGCGGTGTTCCTGGTTGTACCAAGGAAAGAAGCCCTGCCCAAACGCCCGCCCGTCCTCGAGCGATCCGAACCGCTCTGGAAACTGCGGACAGTACTTGAGCGTCTTGAACTGCGCTTCCGAAAACGGATTGTCGTTCGACACGTGCGGGCGGCTGTGGGTCTTGGTCACGCCAAGGTCGGCCAGCAACAGCGCCACCGGTTTGCTCTTCATGGACGACCCGCGGTCCGCATGGAGCGTAAGTTGGCCCGGCTGAATGCCGTGCTTCGCGCAGGTCTCGCCGATGAGGCGCTCGGCCAGGGCGGCGCTCTCGTGTGGCGCGAGCATCCAGCCGACCACGTACCGGCTGAAGATATCGAGGATGACGTAGAGATAGAAGTACGTCCACTTCGCCGGACCCAAGAGCTTCGTGATGTCCCAGCTCCAGACTTCGTTCGGACGCGTGGCCAGCAACTCGGGCGCGGCGTAGTGCGGGCGCCGCACCTGATCGCGCCGCTCCTTGATTTCGTGCGCGTCGTCGAGGACGCGATACATCGTGCGCGGCGAACAGAGGTAGGTCCCCTCATCGAGCAGGGTGGCGTGGATCTGCGCCGGCGCCTGATCGATGAAGCGCGTGTGGAGCAAATGCAAGATGCCCTGACGCTCGATCGGATCCAACGCGCGGGGCGGCGCCGGTCGAGGGCGCGCGACCGCGACCGGTCGACGCCCCCGATACAGCGAGGCCCGGGGCAGGCCCAACACGCGACACGCGGGCGCCGCCCCCAACGTCGGCGTCGCGTCGTCCACCGCGACTATCAATCGTCCTCGTCGCGCACGAACGGTTTCAGGGGGATCTGCAGGAGTTCGGAAACTTTACCTAGAAAGTCTCTCGCCTCCAGCCTTATGCCGGTATTCCAAGCTTCGTCACGTCGCACCCCAGTTCGGCCAGCCGTCGCACGTGATAGCGCCGCAATCTCGCCGCATCGACCTGGTCGAAGTAGTCGGGGCCCAAGTCCTGATACTCCAGGCCCTCCCGGAGCAGATGGAACGCGATAACCAGAATGCTGTGTGCCACGGCAATCGCCGCCCGTTTAGGGCCGCGCCGCTTCGCAATGCGCCGGTACTGCGCGCCCAAATAGGTTTTGCTATGTGACGCCGCCCACGCGGATTCCACCAGCGTCGTGCGGAGCCAGTTATTGCCCGTCCCCGTTCCGGTCGCCCGGCGCTTGCCGGCACTCTTGTGCGTCCCAGGGCAGATCCGCGCCCAAGAGGAGAGGTGACCGTCAGAGTCGAAGCGCGACATGTCCAGGCCGATCTCGGAAATGATCACTTCCACAGAACGGCGTCCCACGCCCGGAATGGTTTGGAGTCGTCGAACGGTCTCCTCCTCAGTGGTCATGAGCGCCGCAATCCGCGCGTCGCACGCCGCAATCAGGTCGGCGAGCTGGTCCGTGTGCGTCAGCAGTTGCCCGAGGAGAAACGCATAGTGATCCGTGAACCTCCCGCGCAACGCCTCCGTTAACGCCGGGATCTTGCGCACGAGATTGCCGCGGGCGAGCTGCGCCAGCACGTCGGGGTTTCGCTCGCCCGCCACCAAGGCATTTAACATGGCGCGGCCGGACTTGCCCATCAGGTCGCTCACCACGTTCCCCAGCTTGATGTTGGTCGACTCCAGCAATTTGTGCACGCGGTTGATCGCCGTGCTCCGATCCCGAATCAGACTCTTGCGATGGCGGGTCATATCGCGCAGCGCACGAATCTCGGCTGGGGGGATGAAGCTCGCGCGAATCAGGCCGTGGGCCAACAGATCCGCCAGCCATTCGCAGTCCTTCACATCGGTCTTCCGTCCCGGGACCGCCTTGACGTGGGCGGCGTTGGCCAGCACGACCTCAAAGCTCCCCTCGAGCAGGTTGAACACCGGCTTCCAGTACACGCTCGTCGACTCGATGGCCACGTGCGTGCAGTCAGCTTCGGTCAACCAGCGATGCAACTCGAGCAGGTCGGTCGTGGTCGTGCCGAACCGCTGAATCTCCGTTCGCGCACGAGGGCCGTCCTGGATACGGACGCAGGCGACGACGGATTCCTTGTGCACATCGATCCCACAACACCGCGGATGCAAGATTTCCATGGCTCCTCCAAGCACGAGCCGCGCCGGGGAGTGCCACAAAATATGCGAGTTTACCTGGCGTGCTCCTCACCACTCAGGGGAGGGCGACAATTTGGGGTGCCTTTGACGCGGCACTCGGGTCCATTTTTTTCCGGGCTCCACGGCACCAGTAAGTTTCGACCTTGACTCCGGCGCGCTCGCGCGCCGGAGCCTACCACTTTCATCCGTTCGCGGGTGAGCCACCGCTCATGAGCATTTTTTTTGAAAGGCGAGCAGGGCTTCCGCCTTCTGGAGCCGCGACGTCAAGCGGCGATTCTCCTGTTCGAGCTGCTTCAGCTGCGGATCGACGGCCGTCAGCTTGCGGCCGCGTTTCTTCGGCGTCAACCCGGCCTCGCGTTGCTGGCGCCACGTGACGACGTGCGAGGAGTACAGCCCCTCCTTCCGCAGGAGCGCCCCGAGCTCGCCGTGCCGCGTACAGGCGTCCGCCCGCCGGAGGATCGCCAGCTTGTAGGCGGTCGTAAAGCGCCGTCGCGCATGGCGCGCGGGGACCTCGGAATCCGGCGGGACGGGCACCGCGTCCGGCTCGAGTGTGGAAGACCCTCCGCTACGGGCCGCCTCGCTTCGCTCGTCGCCCCTTCGCTCCGGCTCTTCCACACTCGACTGGTTGGCCAATATCGAACGGATCTTGCTCATCAACGTCCTGACACCTCCCCGCCCTCAACACTAATTTCCCGGGGGTAAAGTGTCTCAGCTATCTTGGCAGGGAGGGAGGGTGCAACTCATCTGGACAGGATTCGAGAGCGCGGACGGCATCATCAGCGCACCCGACGGCAGCCTGTTGTTTGCACAGGAGCCGGCCAGCCGGATCAGCAAAATCGACAAGGATGCAAGGGTCTCGACTTACCTGTCGGACACAAACGGCGCAGGTGCTCTCGCGCTCGACTCGCAGGGGCGCGTGTTTGCGGCGCAGAGGCACAACGTCAGCGTCGGCATCCTGGCTC
>DASQFN010000073.1 GCA_035633115.1 Gemmatimonadaceae bacterium
GACGAAGTGACCTGGATACTCGAGGGTCGGCATCCGCGATGGATAAAGGCGCGGCGATTCGGTGTAGTGTGATGCCGGCGTCTCCTGATTCAGCCTCTCGTGAGGACGGACGTCGTTGTATTCCTGACGGAATGAATCGAAGACCCTCTGCTGCGCGCAACAGTCTTCTTCACCGGGTGGACGGCCTGACGCTTCAGTGTGCGGTGCATTCGCTCGTGAGCGCCGTTCTGGTCGGGTCGTCCAGGCAGGATGCGCTGATGCTGAATGCCAAGACGCATCCACCACACGTTGAGATACGATAATCCGTGAATGGCCTGAGTTGCGAAAGGCACGCCATTGTCGGTGCGGATTGCGAGCGGTAGCCCATAGTCACGGAAGGCTCTTTCGAACACCGGCCGTGCGGTAACTGTCTGAGTTGATAGTAGACCGTGACAGGTGAGCAGAAACCGCGTGTGCTGGTCTGCGATGGTGAGCGGATAGCAGTAAATCCCATTGCCAGTTTTGAACTCGCCCTTGAAGTCTGCAGTCCAGAGATCGTTGGGAGCTCGAGTCGTGGGAGGTACAACTCCCGGATGTTGATGCGGCCGGCGGCGCCGCCGCTTCGCAACCAGACCGTGGCGGGCGAGCAAATCCGCGGTCGTACTCGGTGCCGGCCAGTTCTTCACTCTGGGATTCCTGGTAGCGAGAACACGCAGAAGCTTTCGCGCTCCCCAGAAGGGATGCTGACGCCGAAACTCGCAGATGATATCTGCGAGCTCACCATCGATGCGGTGCGGACAGTGGTGAGGAGCTCGGCTTCGATCGCCAAGCCCCCGTCGTCCTTCCTCTTCGTACCGCGCCAGCCACTTGTAGCCGATCCGGCGGCTGATGCCGTACCGAGCACAGAGCTCCGACATCGTGAAGCGATCGCTGAGTGCATCGCCAATAAACTGTATTCGCTCTTCCACAGGTGACGTCTCCAACCAAGGCATCGCTATCCTCGCAGAACAAGGCTTAGCCATGCAGTTTAGAAGGAGTGTTACCTATGTTCCCGGACTAGTCTGTTACCGATGTACCCGGTCTGTACCGTGCCGCCGCCTAACACTCGTTGAAGCTGACAAGCGATTTGCGGAAACGCGCTGCGCGCGCAATTGTGTGATTCGCTTGCAGCCGGTGTCGTTGCCGAGGTGCGGCGGTGCCCGTCTTGCTTGACACGCTGGGCGATTTCCTCGCGGTGCTCGCCGGGCCGGTGACAGGTGCGATGGAAGCGACGCTCTACTGGCAGCGGCTGCACGATCGCGCAAAGAATGGACGCGTTTTTATTCTTGACCAGCCGCGGTGAGATGTAGACGGAGACACCGTCGCCCGCCCTCCAAGCCTTTGCGGGAGCGTCGACGCGATCCGTCAAGACATTGACGAATCTGGACGCCGCAAGATAAAGTACTCGCACCACACCTCGACCCTCCTTCCGCGAGCCGCCATGCGCATTCGTGCCGTCGCTACCGCTCTCCTCTTCGTTACACCTGCGCCTCTATCACTAGGCGCGCAGCAGCCCTCCGTCGAAACACGGCTTCAGGGCTTCGACGGCTACATGGAGAAGATTCTCAAGGACTGGAATGTTCCTGGCATCGGCGTCGGGGTAGTCGTGAAGGACCGGCTCGTCTTCGCGAAGGGCTACGGCTATCGCGATTACGGAAAGAAGATCCCGTTCACACCGACGACGACGATGCCGATCGCGTCAAATACCAAACTGTTCACATCCATAGCTGCCGGGCTGCTTGTGGACGAAGGGAAGCTGGATTGGGACAAACCCATTCGTAAGTACGTACCGAGCATCGAGTTTTACAACGACGATCTGAATCGAACTGTGACGATTCGCGACATGCTGGCGCACCGTACCGGCATCACACGTCACGACAACATCTGGTACAAATCGGACTTCGGTCAGAAGGATTTATTCCAGCGGATCAAGTATCTCGAACCGACCGAGCCCATGCGCCAGACGTTCATCTACAACAACATGATGTACGTCGGCGCGGGATACGCGACCGAGCTGCTGAGCGGCAAGCCCTGGGACGTATTCGTGCGGGAGCGGCTGCTCATCCCACTCGGCATGACGAGCACAATCTTCAGCATCGCCGAGATGCGGAAGCAGCCTGATCACGGCGTTCCGTACACCGAGAGGCGCGACAACTTCGAACTGTATGCGGCGCCGTATTACGAGGAAGACGTCGGCGTTGCACCGGCTGGCGCGATGATCTCCAACATCCGCGATGTATCGCGCTGGCTCATCGCGCTCATGAACGGCGGGAAGCTGGAGGGCAAGCAGGTGATCCCCGCGAGCGTCATCAAGGCAACGCTCATGCCGTCGATCGCGTTGCCGAATACAGGACTCGAGGTGCGCGGCTGGGGCGAGTTGCTCAACGCGGCCTATGGGATGGGGCGCTGGATGACGTCGTATCGCGGCCATTTGCTCGCCAATCACGGCGGCGATCTGCCGGGCTTCCATTCGCAAGTCTCAATGATGCCCCAGGACAGCATTGGGGTCGTCGTGTTCGTGATTGGAGACCACGCCGCGCCGCTGTACAATGTCGTCTCATACAACGTGTACGAGCGCCTCCTTGGGATGAGTCTCACGCCGTGGAGTGAGCGACAGCTCGCGATTCGGCTGAAGAACAAGGAGGCCGGGAAGCTCGCGCGCACGAAGGCTGGCGGCGGCCGTGCCCTTGGTACGAAACCGTCGCACAAGATCACCGATTACGTCGGTGAGTTCGAGCATCCCGCCTACGGCGTCCTAACCGTGACGATGGCCGATACCTCGCTCATGTACGACTTCCACAAGGTCAGGCTGCCGTTGAGCCATTTCCACTATGACCGGTTTGATACGCCGGACGACGAGCGCGAGGGCAAGTCATCGGTGAATTTTCTGACGAACCCACAGGGTGAGATCGACAGGGCTGAGATGTCGCTCGACCAGGCAGCAGTCGTATTCACCCGTCGTGTTCCAGCGTCTCTGGCGAGCGCAGCGACATTGCGGCAGTATCTCGGGTCCTACGAAACGCCAAGCGGCAACAAGTTCGACGTGGTGCTGCGCACCGACGGCACGCTTGCCATTCAGTACGCGAACGGCTCCTTCCAGAACCTCATCCCGTGGCAGCCGCACCGCTTCCGAATCAAAGAATTCCCGGATGTCATCTTCGAGTTTGTCGTCGCTAACGGACGCGCAACAGCCTTGAAGCAGTCTGACCCGTCAGGAGAGTTCACCTTCGTTCGAAAGGGATCATAACGACCGCGTTAGACCGGCTGAAGGCAAGGCATACGGCGTACGGCAACGAGGTGACTCTTCCCCTCAACACAACTGAGGAAGCGAATGCAGTCGACACAATACGATGCGATCGTCGTCGGATCCGGAATCTCCGGCGGCTGGGCCGCCAAGGAGCTCGCCGAGAAGGGGCTTCGCGTGCTGATGCTCGAGCGCGGCCGCAACGTCGAGCACGTCAAGGACTACGTCAACGCGACGAAGGGCGCATGGGAGTACGCTCATCGCGGCGGCCGCACTCAGTCGATGGAAGAGCTGTATCCGGTGCTCAAGCGTGACTACCCGCTGAACGAGACGAACCTCGCATTCTGGGCTTCCGACAAGGACTCACCGTACACGGAAGTGAAGCGCTTCGACTGGTATCGCGGCTACCAGGTAGGCGGCCGCTCGCTTATGTGGGGACGCCAGAGCTACCGGCACGGTGACCTCGACTTTGCTGCCAACGCGCGCGAAGGAATCGCCATCGACTGGCCGATTCGCTACGCCGAGATCGCGCCGTGGTACGACCTTGTCGAGAAACACGCCGGCATCTCGGGATCAACTGAAGGTTTGCCGCAATTGCCGGACGGACAATTCCAGCCGGCAATGCCTCTCAACTGCGGCGAGGAATTGGTGGCCGGACGTTTGTCGAAATTGTACAACGGACGCCGCCGCATCATCCCTGGACGGTGCGCCAACCTCAGCCAGGCACTTCCCGGACGTGCAGCATGCCAGTACAGGAACGCGTGCTGGCTCGGCTGTCCATACGGCGCCTATTTCAGCACACAGTCCTCTACGCTTCCCGCAGCGGCGAAGACGGGACGTATGACACTCAAGCCGTGGGCGATCGTCAGCGAGGTGCTCTACGACCGCGACAAGAAACGCTCGACGGGTGTGCGGGTCCTCGACGCCGTCAGCGAACAGACGACCGACTACACGGCGCGCGTCGTTTTCCTTTGCGCTTCGACGCTCAACTCCACCTGGCTCCTCATGCGCTCTGCAACCGACGTCTGGCCCGGCGGACTCGGCAGCAGCTCAGGCGAGCTGGGCCACAATCTCATGGACCACCATTTCCGATGCGGTGCGTCGGGAAAGCTCGACGGCTTGGAGGACAAATATTACTACGGCCGCCGCCCCACCGGGTTCTACATTCCACGATACCGCAATCTGTTTGGCGACAAGCGCGACTACCTCCGGGGGTTTGGGTATCAGGGCAGCGCTGGGCGAGCGGGCTGGTCACGCGCGGTCGCGGAGCTTGGCGTTGGCGGCGGATTCAAGGACGCGATGTCGGAGCCCGGCCGGTGGGATATTGGCGCGACAGCGTTCGGCGAGATGCTTCCAAGTCACGGCAATCAGATCGCGCTCGATCAGGCGAAGAAGGACAAATGGGGACTTCCGGTTCTCAAGATCGACTGCGCCACCGGTGAGAATGAGCGCCTCATGCGCAAAGACATGATCAACGACATGGCGGACATGCTCGAGCAGTGCGGCGTGAAGAACGTGAACGCATACGACAACGAGTACTTCCCGGGCATGGGCATCCATGAGATGGGCACGGCACGCATGGGGAGTGATCCGAAGTCGTCGGTCCTCAACAAGTGGAACCAGGTTTGGGATGCACCAAACGTCTTTGTCACCGACGGCTCAGGCATGGTATCCGGCTCGTGCGTGAATCCTTCACTGACTTACATGGCGCTAACCGCCCGCGCGGCAGACCACGCGGTGAGCGAGCTGAATCGCCGCAACCTCTGATCGGAGATTCATCGATGGCCCAGTATCAGGACGAAAGCGATCGTCTCGGAGGGATTGCGTTGATCGACCGGCGCGAGGCAATTCGGCGCGTCGCGCTATTCCTCGGAGGCACCACACTCGTGGGCGGCAGCGCGCTTCTTACTGCATGCGAGCGAGAGCGTCCGCAGGCTCCGGCGACAGGTCCCGTTGGTGAGTTTACTTCCGCCGACATCGCATATCTCGACGAGATTGCAGAGACGATTCTTCCGGAGACGAAAACTCCGGGCGCCAAGGCTGCGAAGACTGGCGCATTCATGGCTCTCATGGTCACGGACAGCTACAGCGCGCCCGACCAGAAGATCTTCCGTGACGGCATGCTCAAGCTGGACGAAGCGAGCCGTAAGGAGACCAACGCGACGTTCATGGCCGCGACGCCGGAACAGCGGCTCGCGGTGCTATCGAAGCTCGATCGCGAGCAGAGGATCCAAAGTGACTCGAGAGCCGCTGCGAGTCGTAAGGCGCGCGGTCTCCCGCCCGCGAAACAAGAGGAACAGGCGGAACAGGCGGAGCCCGAGAAGCATCTTCCCGACCAGCGTCGGGAGCTCGCTCCGGGCTCGGACGTCGGCGCAGCAACGGCGATCACTGCAGACACGCCGTCGCACTACTTCCGGATGATGAAAGAGCTCGCGCTGCTCGGCTACTTCACGTCGGAGATCGGCTGCACGCAAGCGCAGCGGTACATGGAGTCGCCGGGCCGCTTCGATCCGTGCACCGAGTATCGTCCCGGGGAGAAGGCCTGGGCGCCGCACGCCTGACCTGACTCATCGAAGGCCGCAACACCGCAGCGTCAGCTGGTGATTAGATGCAAGTCGCCGAACTCGTGCCACAGATAGTGGTGATGTAACGCCGCTTCGTACGCGAGAGCGAGATGCTCGCTTCCCGCCAGCGCCTCCAGCATCGAGAGATGCGAAGCTTTTGGCTCGTGCAGCCCCGTGAGAATCGCATCGACCACGAGAAGTCCGCGTTCAGGAGTGATGACGAGATCGGTCCAGCCTTGACCGCTCTTCAGGCGACCGTCGGCATCGGCAACAGTCTCCAGCGCTCGCACGACGGTCGTTCCAACGGCGACGACTCGCGCGCCACGTGAGCGCGCCGAGTTGATCGCCAACGCCGTCGAATTCGGCACACGATAGCGTTCGGGATACGGCGGCTCGTCCACTTCGAGGCTCGACACGCCAGTGTGCAGCACGAGCGGCGCAATTCGCACTCCTTTCCGAGCAAGGCGCTCGACGATCTCGTGGGTGAATCCTCGCCCGGCCGATGGCATTTCGGCGCTTCCGGATTCCGCCGAGAAGATCGTCTGGTAATACGATAGCGGCCACGACTTTCGCACATATGAGTACCGGATCGGCATCCCGTACTGCGCAGTGTATGTAGTTGAATGGTCAGGCAGGGTCAGCTCAGCGATCCAGAGTCTCACCCGCCCAGCTGGATACGCATCGGGATCAGCCAGATACGGAGCGACGAGCCTGGCCGTCGCGCCGGCGGGAAGATGAACGAGCTCACCAGGCTCGGCATCGAAGAGCGGAGTCGTTCCCTTCTCCGCGTGCTGCCGCAATTCCACGACCCACCGGTTTTCAGAGAGCGGTGTTGAAAGATGCAGCACGATGTCTCTCGTGCGTCCGTCGCCCGCCGCGCGCTCCGCGTCAAGCGCTGCGTTGATGGTCGCGCTCGCGTTGACCACGACCACATCGCCCGAGTTCATGAAATCCGGGAAGTCGAAGAAGCGCGTGTGAGTGATGGCGTCGTCACTCGTGCGCGATACCATCAGGCGCACCTGATCGCGCGCCAGCCCGCGCACTTCCGGTGGCTCGCGCGCCGCGAGCTCATCGGAGACCTGAAACTCGAGGCGCGCCTCCAGCGCGATCACGCTGCTACCGCATCAGCGGCACCGAGCGCCGCCGCAAGGTACCGCCCGCTCGGCAGGTTGCCCTCAAGAAGCGTGATGAACGCCGGCACACGCGCCTCGGGAAGCGGACGATCGCTGATGTCCTCGCCGGGAAACGCAGCCTGCTGCATGTCGGTGCGCAAATCGCCGGGATCGACCCAGTAGACTTTTACCGAGGGGTTTTCCGCGGCGAGCACGGCGGACAGCTGCTCCAGTGCGGCCTTGCTCGAGCCATACCCTCCCCAACCGGGGTAGGCGTTGACTCCGGCGTCGCTCGTCACGTTGATGACACGAGCGTCCGGCTTGAGCGCGTTCCGCACCGCCTGCAGGATGCCAAGCGGGGCGACGACATTGGCTTCGAATACAGCGGTGAGCACGTCGAGTGGATAATCGAGCAGCTCCGGCTGAGGACTGGGACCCAATGCGCCAGCGTTGTTGATGACCGCATCGAGCCCGGCGTGTCCGCGGGCGAGAACTGCGAGCGCCTCTCGGTGCGCCGGCTCGGTGACGTCACCGGCGAGCGCGGCGACGTGCGTTCGTGCCGCGAGCTCGTCACGCACGGAGCGAAGGCGTTCGGTGTCGCGCGCCGTAAGGATGAGATTCCAGCCGCGGGTCGCGAGGCCGCGAGCGAGCGCGAGTCCGAGGCCTCGCGACGCGCCGGTGATCAGTGCGGTCTTTTCTCTGGAGCGGTCTTTCACGGTGTCTCCCTGCAGAAGTTGGTGGTAGAGAGGCAATCTACAAGTTCAAGTGAACTTGAAGTCAAGACCCTGCAGGCATAGATTGTCACGAATGGACGATCTTCTTCTGATTGGCGAGGTCGCGCGCCGCAGCGGCGTTGCAGCTTCGGCGCTCCGCTTCTACGAGGAGCGAGGGCTCATCACATCAGACCGCACCATCGGCGGACAACGGCGCTATCAGCGGGCAGTCCTGCGACGGATTGCATTCATTGTCTTTGCGCAGCGAGTGGGACTCACGCTGGAGGAGATCCGCACGGAGCTCGCGAAGCTTCCGCCGCATCGCGCGCCAACGGGCCGCGACTGGTCCCGACTCTCAAAAACGTGGACATCGCGAATCGATGAGCGCATCGAAGAGCTCGAGCGCCTCAGAGCCGGACTCACTCAATGCATCGGCTGCGGCTGTCTTTCACTCGACCGTTGCCAGCTCTCGAACCCCGGCGACTGGGCCGGTCGCCTTGGACCGGGTCCACGCTACTGGATCGGGGACCGGCCGAGTCGATGAGGTAGACCTTACGCCCCGCCTTCTCGTTTTCTTTGCGATCACGTTTGCGGCGTCGTGGCTCTGCTGGATCGCTTTCCTTGCAATATCCGGTGGAACCCCGGCGAGCAACCCAGCTGTTGCGGTGGCCGCTACGGCAATATTCCTTCTTGGCGTTTTCGCGCCCGGGCTGACCGCCATCGCTCTAACCGCACGAAATGAGGGACGCGCCGCAGTCGAAGCTCTGCTCGGCCGGATTCTCAAGTGGGACGTCGGCGCGCGATGGTACGTCTTCGCGATCGGCTACATCCCAGTGATCAAGCTTCTGGCCGCAGCGGTGCATCGCGTGGCGACCGGTCAATGGCCGCGCTTCGGTCAGGAGCCGCTTTACCTGATGCTGGCTGCGATTCTGATCTCGACGTGGGTACAGGCCGGCGAAGAAATCGGATGGCGAGGCTATGCCCTTCCCCGCCTGTCCGAGCACTTCGGTCTTCCGATCTCCAGCATCACCCTTGGCATCATCTGGGCGACGTGGCACCTGCCGCTGTTTTTCTTTCCCGAGAGCAGCACTCTGGGCCAGTCGTTCCCGCTCTATCTGCTGCAGGTGACCGCCATCTCCGTCACAATGGCCTGGCTCTACTGGCGCACCGGCGGAAGTCTGCTTCTTGTCATGCTATTCCATGCAGCCGCGAACAACCTCAAGGATATCGTTCCATCTACTGCACCTGCTGCGGCCGGTATTTTCGCCTTCAGCGGCTCGCTCGTTGGCTGGCTGACCGTCACGTTCCTGTGGATTGGAGCAGCGTTCTTTCTCATTCAGATGTCCGGAACTGCGAGCCTCAGAAGCTTATCCAAGTGAAATTCGGGCCGTAATTTTATGCTTCAACCTCAGAGACAGGCATCGCATGCTACTCGGTCTGCGCACAGTGATCTACAAGGTCTCCGACCTCGACCGCGCGAAGGAATGGTACAGTGCCACCTTCGGCGTCGCCCCCTACTTCGACGAGTCCTTTTACGTGGGATTCAATATTGGCGGCTTCGAACTGGGGTTGGATCCCAGCATCGCGAAACAGGGACCGGGCCCGGGCGGTGCATTGGCCTACTGGGGTGTGCGTGACCTGAAGGGTCTGCTCGCCGATTTGACAGCGAAGGGCGTGAGGGTTCGCGGCAAGCTCCAGAACGTGGGTGACGGGATTCTGGTGGCGAGCATAGAAGATCCATTCGGCAACCTCATAGGTCTCATCGAGAATCCCCACTTCACACTCGCACAGGAATCACACGATGCCTGAGATCAAGACGCGCGATTGGCGTGTGACGGCGCATGACAATTCATGCGACTGGAAACGTTCGGCGCGAGCCCGATTCCGCGGACGGGTGATTCGAGTTCGAGCGAAAAACCCGGGATGGAATAGGTGATGCGTCGGGACGGCAGGCATGTCGATCCTGCCCGAGGTTTTTCTCACGGCCGAGTGGTGTTACCTGGCCCTTCTGAACTACCGGGTGAATCCCGAGCTTCTCGCGGAGCACGTACCCTCCGGAACTGAGCTCGATGAGTGGCGCGGCGGTACCTACGTGAGCCTCGTGGGATTTCATTTCAGAAACACGCGCATCTTTGGAATTCCCGTTCCGCTGCACCAGGCGTTCGAGGAAGTGAACCTTCGCCTGTATGTACGCCGCCGTGTGGGTGCGGAATTGCGCCGCGGTGTCAGGTTCATCAAGGAGATGGTGCCGGTGCCCGTGGTGACGGCCGCTGCGCGACTCTCCTACAACGAGCCGTATGAAACACGCGCGATGCGCCACCGTATCGAAGCTCCGCACGGCTCGGCTCCGCTGATGGCCGAGTATTCGTGGCAGCAGAAGGATGGTTGGAGCAAGCTTATGGTGATCGGAAAGGGCGAAGCCGAGCATGCAGCGCCGAGCTCCGAGGAAGAGTTCTTCACTGATCGCCCGTGGGGCTACGGCACACACCGGGACGGGAGCACGATCGAGTACCGAGTAGAGCATCCGAGGTGGCGCATCTGGCAGGCGGAAAGTCATCTGCTGGAGAGCGAGCCGGCTGAGCTATTCGGCTCGGCTCTCGGTGAGATACTGAAGAGACCGCCGGCGTCGGCGTTCCTCGCTGACGGATCATCGGTGAAGGTTCATCTGCCGGCGCGACTGGCTTCTCCGACATGAACTAAGCGCGAGTAAAAACAACCGCCGCATGATCGCGGCGGGCCTTTTTTTTCAACACGCTCGAGCTGGATGGACAGCTCCTGACACTTGTCTATTGGTAGATTTCCCCGGTTGCGAGGATTATAGAGGTCACGACCGACCCATAGGGGTTTTCGCAGAAATCTGCGCGGGGGGAGTTGTTCAGTCCGAGTTTTACCAGCTCCGACGCACCGCCATCAAGGACATCTCGGCGTACTGCGCCTTCCTCCTCGGGTTCATCGGCTCCGCCCCTTTCGCGTGGCAGTTTCTGAGCGCGCAGCTCGAGAGCGGCGAATTCGTGCGCGGGCTCTGGTACTTCTTTGCGCTCGTTACGGTGACAGGCCTGCTCTGCGGGAGTATCGGGCTCGCCCTCGGTGTGATTGCCGGGTGGCTCTGGGAGCAAAATCACAGACGTCGGCGCCGTCGCAACCAGGCGCGGCCAGCTCGAGCGGCGCTTCCGGGATCGCCCGAGGGTGACGAGCCAGCGGCACCGCCGGCATACAAAACCCGCCCGAAAACAGAGGATCCCGCTGACGCGCCCGGCCTTCGCCTGGTTCCGGAGGATGCGCCTTCGACTCCTGATTTGTCCGGGAGAAAACTGGCGTCGATACGATTTCTCTCGGACCGGGTCGAGCTTGATTTCGGCGGAGTGACCATACAGACGACCGATAGTCCGGTCATCGTAAGCGGCCTGCAGCGTTATCGCTATCCGGATTCGGGATCTCGCGATGCTCTGTGCGGTCTGATCGGCGCATCGGTCGAAGCGATGCGTGCAGTATCGGGTGAGAAGATCGAGATTCGATTCAGCGCGGAGCGCCAGCTGTTCATGTCCCGCGTGCGCACCCACGATTGACAACGATTCGCAACCGCTCTTGACGCCGCGTCGGTTTACCGTAGCATCTGTTCGACCTCAGTCTTCGCTCCTGCACCCTGGCTTCCTGTCCCGGTGGCGAGCGCAGCTCGGGCTTCGCTACTTGTTCAACTAGTCTGCGCGGTCGCTGATACAGTAAACGGGCGCCGAACTCCGGCGCCCGTTTGCTTGCCGCGTGTGTATCAGATCAATAGAACTGTCTCAGCTCCACGCGGGAGTTGTTCAGGTAAATCCCGTAGAAGCGCACGTAATCGCCCTGACGAAGATTCTGGAACGTCGTGATGTCCTGCCGACGCGCGTTGTACGGCATCGATACCGTCAGAATGCCGTTGCCGGAGTTCACTGTGAACAGCCCGTTGGCGTAATCCACCTGGCGTACGTTCCCCTGCACCTGCTGCACGTTTCCAGATGAGCCGCCTGTCGTGTTGCTGACTGACTGGTCGACTTGTATGTAGTCGGTGTAGTACGCGTTATTGTTGGTGCTCGCGACGCGCGCTGTTACCTGGTCGCCGTACTCCAGTGAGCTGACGGAGTAGCTCTGGTTCTGATATACGACCTGCGTCCGGTTGTCGTACTCGAGCGCTACGGTCTGGCCGTTCGACTGCCGAATCGAGATCTGGTGCGATCGTGTGTCCAGGCCGCGGACTGAGCCGCTCACCTGGCCGCCCTGCTGATTGCCCTGCTGATTGCCCTGCTGATTGCCGCCGAGCACGCTGCCGAGGATGTTGCCCAAGCCTCCAGTGTTGGCGCACGCACCGGTAGCAACAAGAAGCAGTGCCGCTGCGCCCCTGCGCGCGACTCGCTGATATTTCGTCATCCTTCCCTCCCGAATTGAACCCATGACTAATAAGGCAAGCATGGTGCCGTTCCGGGGAATTTCAGAGGCGTTAAGCGCTGTTTTTCCGCAACGATTCAAGCGTCGTACGGAGCGTCTGAGCGACGCTAACCCAGTCGTGGCGATCCCGCGCGATCCGGGCGAGCGTGGCCTTGTAGAGTGGGCTGAGCTCGACCGCCTTCGGTACACTGTCCGCGATCGTGGACACCGTGTGCTCCAGATCCAGCTTCATCGCGCTCGCAGCGTGAGGAGGTACTTCCGCAGCCACTGCGTCGATGCTTGCGGCCATTCCACCAAAGTACGTTCCGAGAGGGAAACATCCCGACGCCAGCGCCTCCAGGAAGACGAGAGGACCAGCTTCACGCACAACCGACGGAAATACGCCGACATCGCAGCACGGAAACAGGAATTTCAGCTCGCGGTGCGTCAAGTAGCCCGTGAATACGACCGAATCCGCCGCGAGTCGGCGCTCGGCGGCAGCGAAATAGCTTTCCAGACTTTCCCGCCCTTCGAGGTCACCCAGAAAATTCTGCACTTCCGCTAATCCGCCGCCTGATGAATCAGCATCAGGAGATCTTTCCACGAATCGTCCCCATGCGGCGATGTTCCCGACAAGCTGCCGATCGCCGCGATAGAGCGCCCAGACCAGGGCCTCCATTGCTTCGCGAAGCGGGCCATGTCCAACGACAATCAGCCGAAGATCCGGGACTGACTCGAGAATGAGCGGGAGCGCGGCGATCACACTCTGGATACCCTTCATTGAAATGATTCGGCCGGTGAAGAGAAGAACCGGCGCATTAATCCAGTCGACCGAAGCCAGCTTCGCTTCGACGTCTCCATCGGGTTTCTTTCCATCGTAATCGCCACATGCATCCAGTAACGCAGACAACGCTTCCCTGCTCATCTCGCCAGACGCGCGTTCGCGCAGAAGCTTCGTCTGCTGATTCGTCTTTCCGCGCGGCATCTGCGAGAGCGCAGCGCCCAGAGCGCGAATGTTCGATTCTCGACCCTCCCGACCAACCGGCTCGAACTGCCCGGTATCAACGCCCAGATGGAGCTCGGTGAATTTCTTCTCCAACTCCGGCACGGTGTCGAAGACGGTCGTGACCCGGTCCCTCATCTCGCGGCCGATGACGAAAATGCGTTCCGCGTCTTCCAGTGCCGACGATGCGTAGCGCTTGAAGCGCGCGTCCTTTTTGACCGCGTACTCGATGCCGCTCCCGTGCGGCATCACCGCGTAGGGCACACCGCTGGCCCTGCTGACCCGTTGAGCGACGACGGCCATCAGTACGACATGGTTGGCGTGCATTGCCGAGATCGGATGAGATTCGACGATTCGCTGCACGACGCGGACGTTGCGCTCGACGTACAGCTCTATCTCCTCGTTCGATAGCTCGATCATCGGCACGACGCGCTCGTACTCCTCGTAATGATCCCACACGAATACAGGCAACGTGGCACCGATCTCCGGCTGGTGAAGAATGCATTTGCCCGGGTAGGGCGACTCACGCGCGAGGGTCTGCTCGACCTCTCCGGAAAGGCGGTGGCGATAGGCTTCTGCAATCGCCTCGTACCGTTCGGGGTGGTTTTCCTGACACACCAGATGCACCGTTTCGCCACTGCGGCAGAGCGCGGTGATGATGGATCGCGTCCAGAGGTTGCTTCCCGATCCTTCCAGCAGCCAGCCGTGCAGTAGACAGATCATTCGTTCTCAGGGGAAAGACAGCGCGTCTCGTGTGCGGCGACCCTGCAAAGTTGCATCCATTGGAAGGCGGCCGGGCGCCCTTCCCCGCTGCTCGACCGGGTCACCATTTTCCGGCTTGCATCGGATCTCGCTGCCTGGTACAGCGACGGGTTCGATTTTTGAGCGAACAGGTGTATCAAACCTGAGCGTGGCACGAGGTTGGCAAGCCAGCATGCCGCGCGTCATTCGGTGAACCGCTGAGAGAGGCCACCAATGCAAGCCTCAATACAATTGAAGACTCTGCTTGTCCTGGCGCTCAGCGTCTGCGTCGCATGTTCCCAATCCGGGGAAAAGCCGGCGGACGCGGAGGCCTGGTCACTTCCGCGCGACATCCATTCCTTCGCACAGCCCGAGAAGGCGCGCGTAACGAACATATCTCTCGATCTCACGCCGGATTTTGCCACGCATCAGCTGCGTGGCACCGCGCGCCTGGCGATCGAGCGTGGCCAGAATCCTGACAGCATCGTTCTGGACACACGCGACCTGACGATCAAGAGCGTCAGGGACGCCGGCGGGAACGCACTCGGCTACAAGGTCGGCGCCACGCAAAAGCTGCTCGGCGCTCCGCTCGCAATCGCTCTTCCTGCACAGGGCGATACGATCGTGATCGAGTACGAGACGTCAGCCGGGGCGGCCGCCGTTCAGTGGCTGGCTCCGCAGCAAACCTCCGGCGGCAAGCTTCCTTTCCTGTTCACGCAGGGCCAGGCCATTCTCACACGTTCGTGGGTTCCAACGCAGGATAGCCCGGGAATCAGGCAGACCTACGATGCGACAATTCACGTACCCACCGGGATGCGCGCGGTAATGAGCGCCGAGCACGTCGGCACGGAGGGCGAGAAGGATTCACAGGGACTTTCCCGGTACCGCTTCCGAATGGACAAGCCCATTCCCCCTTATCTGCTCGCGCTCGCAGTGGGAGACCTCGCATTCCGTCCAATCGGAAAAATTACCGGGGTCTACGCAGAGCCCGCGGTTGTAGACAAGGCGGCCAGTGAATTTGCCGATGTTGATCAGATGATCGCTGCGGCCGAGAAGCTTTACGGACCGTACCGCTGGGGTCGTTACGACATTATCGTTCTGCCGCCTTCGTTCCCGTTTGGCGGGATGGAGAATCCGCGCCTCACGTTTGCCACTCCGACAATTCTTGCAGGGGATCGCTCGCTGGTGAGTCTCGTCGCACACGAGCTGGCGCATTCGTGGTCCGGGAATCTCGTGACCAACGCAACCTGGGACGACTTCTGGCTGAACGAGGGATTCACCGTGTACCTCGAGTCCCGAATCATGGAAGAGCTGCGCGGCAAACCCTACGCCGACATGCTGCGCGTGCTGGGACGCCAGGACATGCAGGGGGCTGTCGATGAAGCGGGTGGTCCACAGTCGCCTGACACGCGCCTCCACCTCGATCTCACCGGGAAGGACCCGGACGCAGCAATGACGGACATAGCTTACGAGAAGGGAGCGGCTTTCCTGCAAACGGTGGAGTCTGTCGTTGGGCGACAGCGGCTGGACACGTTCCTGCGCGACTACTTTGACCGTTTCTCGTTTCAGCCGATGAGCGCGGACCGGATGGTGACTTACATGAAAGTGAAGCTTCTCACTCCCGCGGAGGTCGAGCGAGTGAACGTGCAGGCCTGGATTTACGAGCCTGGCATACCGCCCAACATCCCCCCGGTTCGATCGGATGCCCTCGCTGCGGTGGACAGGCAGGTCGAGCTGTGGAAGAGCGGCAGTCCCGCGTCCGCTCTGAATACGGACAAGTGGACCAGCCACGAGTGGCTTCATTTCCTGCGCGCGCTGCCCGATACGATTCCGGCAAGCCGCCTCACCGAGCTCGACAAAACATTCAATCTGTCTTCGAGCGGCAACAGCGAGATACTCTTCGCGTGGCTCGAGATTGCGATTCGGAACCGATATCAACCCGCATTTGCCGCTCTTGAACGCTTTCTCACATCGCAGGGCCGGAGAAAGTTCGTCCGACCTTTGTATGCCGAGCTGGCGAAGTCTGACTGGGGACGTGACATGGCGATGAGGATCTATCGTCGGGCGCGCCCGACGTATCACTCCGTTACCAGTACATTGGTGGATCAGATTCTCAACTGGCCCGCGGCACAATCGTCACCCGCCGCGCGGTGACGGCCGCGGGCCAGGACTCTCAAACATCGTGGCGGGAGACTTCGCTCCGGCAGATTCTGCTGCTGCTGGTGCTCGTTGGTGTAGCCGGCCTCGTTGCAGAGCTGCTGCTGCTCGAGCACACGGAATCGTTCAATCAATGGATTCCGCTCATCGTACTCATTGTCGGGACTTTCAGCACGCTCGCTGTAATGTTTCGGCCCAACTATCGCTCGATCAGACTTTTTCAGTGGGTCATGGCATCGTTCGTGATGGCTGGAATTCTCGGGTTGTATCTGCATTATCGTGGCAACGTCGAATTTGCTCTCGAGCGTTATCCGGATGCGGGCGGCTTGAGTCTGGTGTGGAAGGCGCTTCGAGGAGCGACGCCCACGCTCGCTCCGGGCGCGCTCGCGCAGATCGGTCTGCTCGGCCTTATCTATACGTACAGGCATCCGGCGCTGAGAAATGAAGCCGCAGACGAAACGGAAGGTTAGGACGAGGTCAGCCGCAAATGGCTCGGACACTTAATCCACCGCATCCTCGGGTGCATTGCAGCTCGGAGGGATTGGATCAATGAACTGGCTCGACACTTCCCGCGCGTACATCGCATTGCTGGCTCTTGTTGCGACGACTGCGTGCACGGCGGATACCGCAAAAACGGCGGACACCGCCGCTGCTGGCATGGATACCGCGGCTTCGGCTGCCGCAGTACCGGCTGCGATTGACACTGCTGCGTCAGGCTCGACGGCGACAGGCGCGCGAGCGTCTGGTACCAGCTCCTCGGGCGGAATGCTCGATCCGAATTCGGCGAGCAACGCGGATCTGGCCGCAATCCCGGGAATGACAGAACCGGTGATCACGGCAGTGATCGCTGCGCGCCCCTACAACAGCATGGTCGCGTTCGACAAGGTGCTCGCGGCCAATCTGAGTGAGAGGCAGCGGGATTCAGTGTACACTCGCGTCTGGCGGCCCATCAATCTTAACACAGCAACCGGAGAAGAGATCCTTCTAATTCCGGGAGTGGGGCCTCGCATGCGTCACGAGTTCGAAGAGTACCGCCCATACACTTCGATCGAGCAATTTCGCCGCGAGATCGGGAAGTACGTCGACAAGAACGAGGTCGCGCGGCTGGAGCGCTACGTCACGATCCGTTAGAGCGGTTTCGACGAATAGAATGCAAGGTTCGGCGCCGGCGCTTGCGCTGCGAGCTGTCACGCCCGCCGACGCCGATTGGATAAGACAACACGTTACCGATCGCTGGCATGCGGAGACGGTCGTCGCGCACGGTGAGGTGTTCCGTCCTCATGAGCTGCCTGGGTTTATCGCGCTGTGGGACGGAGAGCCGGTTGGTCTGGTCACCTATCGCATCGATGGTGACGGTTGCGAGATCGTCACCATCGACACCACCCGGCCCGGCTCAGGTATCGGCACAAGGTTGATCGACAGTGTGAAGGAAGTCGCCGAGCAAGCGCGTTGTCGCAGACTCTGGCTCCTGACGACGAATGACAATCTTCACGCACTGGGCTTTTACCAGAAGCGCGGCTTTTCTCTTGTGCGTGTACATGTCGGAGCAGCGAACGATGCCAGGCGGCTCAAGCCAAGCATTCCATTGATAGGGTTTCAGGGCATCCCGGTCAGGGACGACATCGAGCTCGAGATGCAGCTCGGCCGATGATTGCTCGCACGTCTGGCTTAGTGGTCGTGGCAACGATCGCATCCTGCACTCAATCGACTCACGAAGCTTCGTCATCCGTGCTCAGGCGGCGCTTGACTAGCTTTACAATGCAAAGTACTTTAGGGGAGATTCCTACACGGAGATTCAGATGTCGATGAAAGCCTTGCACGCCCTCGTCACCCTCGTCCTCGGATTCGCCGTCGGCATCGTATGGCTCAGGACATTCTGGAGCGACACGCACCGGGTGCCCCCGGCCATCCTCGCTGCGCCTGTTGCGGCTGGCGTCCTCGGCCTGGCGCACTGGATCGCATACGACTTCTCCCTCGCGCACTGGGCCGGCGACTTCAGCCTGCTGCAGGCGCTGTTCAACATTTCGGTCGCGGCCGCTCTGCTCATGAGGCGGACGCAGCGCGCGTGACTTCGACCTAAACGCGCGACCTGACGTGCTCCTCTATCCGGCGGTCAGGGACCAGCCAGATCAAAGCCACTGTGACATAAAGAACGTGATCCGCTCCGTGGCCTGCGAGACGGGCGTGCTCATGCTTCGATTTCTCCATGACGGGCTGGAGGCTTGAATATGCGAATGCCACACGACGAAGGGGAAATCAGAGTGACCGATGAATCGACCGAACTCGGCGCAGGCATCGAAGGCAACGATGGAATTTTCGTTCTCCGTGCCAGCGAGGCTACGCGAAGCTGGAATGGAATTCGTTACAAGACAGGCCTCTCGGCGAAGAACGTGGGCGCGCGCCAGTTATCGATGAACGTGGCGACCATCCCGCCTGGAGGCGTCGCGTACGCCCACATTCATGTGGGTTTCGAGGTGATGCTCTACATCCTGGAGGGTCGCGTTCGACACGACTTCGGCGATCGCCTGGCGCAGAGCATCGAGAATTCAGCGGGTGACTTCATCTTCATCGAGCCGGGCATTCCGCACGAGGTCTGCAATCTGAGCTCAACCGAGCCGGTGGTCGCGGTGGTTGCGCGGTCCGACGCCAGTGAGTGGGAGCACATCGTCGACTACCCGAGCGAGCGCCGGCCGCGCGCGTGACGATCCTCGACGAATTTCTTCCGAAGCATCATTTCAACGAGTTCCATTCCACGCGAGTCCACGCGCCGCCAGAGGCCGTGTACGCCGCTGCAAGGCAGGTTACCGCGCGCGAGATCAGGCTTTTTCGAGTTCTCACCTGGATACGCTCCCCGCACATCGACAAGGCACCCGAAAGCATTCTCGCTCCGCCGCCTGATTCACCCGTGATCGACGTTGCGTTGCGGTCGGGCTTTCAGCTCCTTGGCGAATCGCCTCCGCAGGAAATTGTTTTCGGCATGGTCCAGGGTCGCGAGCCGTACGCCACCACCCATCCTACTCCGCAGGATTTCAACGACCTGCGTCGGCCGGGCTACGCCAAGATCGCGATGAACTTCCACGTTTCTCCGGCGTCGAACGGATGGTCCACCCTGAGCACGGAGACTCGCATCTTCTGCACCGATGCGACTGCGCGCCGCCGCTTCGGCCGCTATTGGCGCATGATTCATCCGGGGAGTGCATTGATCAGACTCATGTGGCTCAGGGCAATCAAGTCGAGAGCAGAACGCCGTTAGCGAGTTTATCTTGGTAAGACCTCCTCGACTGCAATGACTGGAACATCGGAATCGACCGCCGTCGGCTTGCTCGACCAATACGCCATCGAGCGTGAGCTCGGAAGCGGCGGCATGGCGGTCGTGCATCTTGCCGAAGAGAGAAAGCATGCTCGCAAGGTCGCGATAAAAATCCTGCGGGCGGAGTTCACGGCATCCGTAGGAGCCGAGCGCTTCCTGCGCGAGATCGGAATCGCCGCGCGGCTTTCGCATCCACATATCGTTCCACTCATCGATTCCGGCGAGACTGAAGGGCAGCTCTACTACGTGTCGCCGTACGTGCCCGGCGGCTCGCTCCGAGACAGGCTTCGCCGCGAGAAGAAGCTTTCGCTGCGCGAGACACAGCGAATCACGCAGCAGATTGCGACGGCACTCGATTACGCTCATCGGAATGGTTTCGTCCATCGCGACGTGAAGCCTGAGAACATCCTGTTCGCCGACGGGCACGCGCTGCTCGCCGACTTCGGCATCGCTCACGCCCGGCGGGTGGCCGGCGGCGACGCGATCAGTGAAAGTGGGTTGGCAGTGGGCACGCCCGCTTACATGAGTCCCGAACAGGCAACGGCGGAAGAAAATCTCGATGGTTCGTCCGACATTTACAGTCTGGCGTGCGTGGTTTATGAGATGCTCACCGGCGAGCCGCCATTTCACGGCTACAGCGCACGGGCCGTAATGGTCCGGCACGTGATGGAGACTCCCAGGCCCGCTCGCGCTCTGCAGCCCGACGTCCCGCCGGGAGTGGAACGGGCGCTTGCGCGCGCGTTGGCCAAGCGTCCCGAGGAGAGATTCGCGGGCGTGCTGGATTTCGCCGCCGCCATCGAGGGAGTTGGGCCGGACGGCGGCGTCGGTTTTTCCGCCGCGGTGCGCACTGTTGCCGTGCTGCCCTTCGTGAACGCGAGCTCCGATCCCGAGAACGAATACCTCAGCGACGGGATCACGGATGAGCTGATCAACGCTCTGGCGAAGGTCGAGGGTCTTCGCGTTGCGTCGCGAACGTCGGTTTTCGCACTAAAGGGTAAACCGCAGGACGTGCGTGCCATCGGCGCGCTGCTCGGCGCGTCGGTTGTGCTCGAGGGCACGGTGAGAAAGTCGCTCGAGCGGCTGCGGGTCACGGCACAGCTCACATCAGCCGACGATGGAAGGCTGCTGTGGTCCGAGCGATTCGATCGCACCGTCAGCGATATGTTCGACATTCAGGATGAGCTCGCCGACATCATCGTGACGACGCTGCGCGGGACCTGGCTCGCCGAGCTCGACCAGCCTCTCCCCAAGCGCTATACCGAGAGCATCTCCGCTTACGGACTCTACCTCAAAGGTCGCTACGCCTGGAACAAGCGCACACAGGAGGGAGTGGCTGAGGGAATCGAGTACTTCGAGAAGGCGATCGCCGAAGATCCGGGCTACGCGCTCGCTTACACCGGGCTTGCAGATTCCTACGCGCTGCACGTGGACTACCGCAACGTTCACGTGAGCAGTGGCTTCGAGCGAGCGAAGGAATACGCGAAAAAAGCTCTCGAGCTGGATGATTCACTGGCTGAGGCTCACGCCTCGCTCGCGTGGACGCTTTTCATCTACGACTGGGACTGGGAAGGCGCGACGCGTGAGTTCCGGCGCGCGATCGAGCTCGATACCCGCTACGCAACCGCGCACCAATGGTATGCCTTCCTTCTCGCATCTCAGCAGCGGCTGGATGAGGCGCTCGTCGAGGCGCACACGTCGCAGGAGCTCGACCCCGCCTCGGTGTCCATTCGCCGGTCACTCGGCTACGCGTATCTCTACGCCCGCCGCTACGAGCAGGCGTGCTACCACGAGACGCGCGCGATCGCGATGAACCCCGCGGGCGAGGAGAGCTACCGTGTGCTCGGGCTGGCGCTGACGCTGGGCGGGCAGCATGAGGAAGCGGAGCGCGTGCTGCGCGAGGCAACGACCCTTGCCGCTGCGGGGACGTATACGAAAGCGACTCTGGCTTACGCGCTGGCGCGAAACGGAAAGCGTGAATACGGCGAGGCCCTGGCTATAGAACTGGCTGAAAAGCGCGAGCTCGATTACGTGTCGCCCGTCGAGCTGGCGACGCTCCACATCGCTCTCGGGAACACGGAGAGTGCTCTGGACTGGATGCAGCGCGCCTATGACGAGCGAAGGGGTTGGATGGCCTATCTCAAGGTGCATCCGATCCTCGACCCCTTGCGTGATGAGCCCCGCTTTCAGGCGCTCGTGGCGAGGATGCGACTGTAGCTCGAGTTGTCTGAGCGATTCAAAGCTTCAGGTCCCACGTCTGACCCACGAGGCCGCTTCCAAACAGGGTGTGCGGCTCCTCTTTGGCGAGCTTGAAGCCTCTGCTCTCGTAGATGCGGCGCGCCGCATGAAGGACGTCGTTCGTCCACAGTGTCAGCTTCCGGTAGCCGGCACGTCCGGCGAACGCGATGCACTCGTCGACCAGGCGACTTCCGAGACCCACGCTTCGCGCTTCAGGCTCGACGAGAAGGAGACGCAGCTTCGCCGTGGTGTCGGATTTTCGGACGACGAAGACCGAACCGACACGTCTGGCATCGAGCTCGGCGATCCAGCAGCGATCACTCACGGGGTCGAAGTTGCGTATGAAATCTGAGACGATTCCTGCGACAATTCCCTCGAATCGCTCGTCCCAGCCGTATTCGCTCGAATAGAGTGCACCATGTCGTTCCACGACCCAGCCCATGTCGCCGGGACGGTGTGAGCGAAGCTTGATCCGTCCGGCATCCGGGGTCCCAACGCCAGGCGAGAGCAAGCCTTCGATCGCGCCCATTGCATCGGCGAGCTGCTGCTGGGCCGCACCGGACAAGACCGCTAGGATTTTGCCGATCTGATCGCTCGATCGGTAATCGAGGCTCCTGAATGCGGCGCGACCGGATGGAGTGAGATCCAGAATCTGCTGCCGTCCGTCATTCGACGAGCGTGAACGCCGGATCAGGTGCCGTCGCTCGAGTGAGCGCAGGCTTCGGCTGAGGTACCCGAAATCCATGTCCAGCTTTCGGCTGAGCTCGACGGCGATGATCCGCTTTCCCGTGCCCAGCTCGTACAGAATGCGCGCCTCGGCGAGCGAGAACGGCGTTCGAAGGCGGCGCTCTTGGAGAAGGCCGACGTGTCTCGTGTAGAACCGGTTGAACTTTCGCACGGATCGTATCGTCGTGCGCGACGGTCGTGCCATGCCCGCTCCCCGTCCGATCTTTCTTCAAGGGGAGCAGAATTAGTTGACTTTGTCAAGTATCTCGCCTACGCGACAAATCGACGCGTGAATGCCCCGAATGGTGAAGCGAGGCGAGCGGATGAGCCTTACAGCGCTGGAACAAGCTGGCGATAGCACTCCGAAATTCCAGCCTACGCCATCATCCGCCAGCCCCCTTCAGGGAGCGCGAAACTAGTCGCGCTCCCTCCGCCGCATCATGAGCATCGGTTCGGATTGCATTTCACCCGTCTCGTCGCGGTCGACTGGCTCCACGTAGGCGTTGTGGTGAGCCTCACGGTGTAGGTCCACCTCGCCCTGAACGTATGCGACGTGGTCACACCGGTGGCTGTTGCCCCGTTGCCGAAATCCCAGCTGTACGACAACGCGCCGGTCGACGTGCTCGCGTTGAACGAGCACGTCAGGCCTGAGCAGCTCGTGGTGAAGAGCGCAACCGATGGCTCCGGCGGCGGTGGGGGCGGCGGCGGTGGAGGTGCGACAGTGTAGCTCAGCTTGTAAATCGTTCCGCTCTGATCGTCCGAGATGTAGATGGCCCCGTCCGGTGCAACAGCCGCATCGACGGGGCGGCCCCAGTTCGTCCCACCGGTCAACCATCCCGTGACGAGATCCATCTGTGCAGCAGGAAGCTGCGTCGTCGGATCCCAGGGGAAATAGACAACCTTGTAGCCGGTCTTCGCCGCGCGGTTCCACGAGCCGTGCAATGGAACGACCGCGCCGTTCTGGTAATCGCTCGGCGCATTTGTCCCTTGCAGGAAGATCAGTCCCAGCGGCGCCGAGTGCGCCTGGATTCCCTTGTCGATGCGGTCGGCGGCGCTGCAGTCGAGGCGCGAGCCATCGGCGTTCTGCTCGACATCGCGGTCGAACGGCATGCTGTTCATGCCGCTCGGCGAATCCGGATTCGGGTTGCAGAACGGCCAGCCGTAATTTCCGCCATCACGAATTCGGGTGAACTCGTCCGGCGGATGGTTGTCCACGTACGACTGCATCACTTTGCCGTAGTCGTCCGTGCCGTCGCCGCTCCAGTCGTTATGGAACGGGTAGGCGATGTTGTCGCGGTTGTTGATGACTACCCAGAGGGTGCTTGTTCCCGGGACATGGGCGAGTCCTTCCGCGTTACGAACGCCGCGCGCGAAGATCCGGCCGCCGGTCCCGTCGGCGTTGTACAGGTAGATCGAGGCGCGTACCGGATTGCTCTGAGTATCGGAGAGGCACGCGTTGCACGATGACGCAATGGAGACGTAAAGCGAGTTTCCGTTGAGGGCGATGTTCTTCAGCGCGTGACCACCACCACCGGGAAGACTGGGGATGACGACCTGTCGCCCCTGTCCTGTGAGGTCGCCGCTCGTGTACGTGTAGCGCGCAACCTTGTCGGTCTCGGCCACATATAGGTAGGTAGTCCCGTTCAATGTGTGAAATACGATGTCGTGCGGCTGATTCAGTCCCGACGCCCACGTGGAGACCGTGGGATCAGCGCCGTTCACCCCGGGACGCACGATGCGGACGCTGCCTGCGCCGGGGTTCGACACGAGAACATCTCCGTTTGGCGCAACAGCCATGAAGCGCGCTCCACCGATACGAGCAAAGACCGAGATGGAGAAGTTCGGCGGGATGGTGAGATAGCGATCGACGTCGAAAGGCGCCGTGCGCATACTCGCCGGCACCTGCACCAGCACAGTCAGCGAAGCGGCCGGAGGAGCCACGGTAGTGGATGCGATGCGCTGATTGTCTGCGCCGGGTCCGGTGACGGGGGGCGCGACGTCTTTCGAGCAAGCGGCAAGGACCAGCAGCGGCCAAACGGCTCTGCGTGCCGACAGAAGCTTCGACGAGATGTGTAGCGGCATTTGCATCCTCGAGGCGCGGTGAAGCTTGTTATTCAAGCCGCAACAACTGCGCCCTTTTCACCTGGGGGCGATCGCTTGCAGCGAGCGCCCGTGACCGCCATGTTCATCGGCTGGCTCATGTCGGTATCGCGATTCGATCTCTTTCCCGGAGGATTTTGATGCGCCTAATTACCCTGCTCTGCTCCGCCGCTCTTCTCATCGCGTGCGCGAAGACCGAGGATGCGCCGCCAGTGGATACGGGAATGGCGGTTGCGCCGGCAACTGTCCCCGAAGCAGCGCCCGCTGCTGCTCCCATCGATCTCAAGACTGTCGCGGGGAAATACGCTTTCACAGGAAAGAATGAAGCGGGTGACACCACGCTCGTGACCTACGAGCTCGATGCGACCGCCGACACAACCGGCTGGATGCTCACCTTTCCAAAGCGGAAGCCGATCGCGCAGCGCGTCATCTCTGTTGCAGGCGACAGCATTGTCCTCGAGTCAGGTCCTTACGCCAGCGAGATCTACAAGGGCGTTCAGGTCCGAACGCACACGGTCTACCGGCTCAAGGATGGAAAACTCGTCGGGCGAACTGTTGCCCGGTACGAAGGGGGGCCCGACTCAGTCCGCATCGTGATGAGCGAAGGAATCCGGAAGTAGGCTCTGCCACGCACTCACCGAACCCGTAAACTGATTTCAGCTCGAGGATCGGAAGGGCGCGCGACAACGTCGCGCGCCCTTCCGTACATCAGCGAGGGCTCGGCGCGGCGCCGTTCTGCTGGAATATGATATCCACTGGAATCCTCTTCGCCTTCAGCCGGTCCAGATCGCGCTGCAGCTCCGGCGAGATCTTCCCGTACTGTTCCTGGAAAACGCCGAGTCCCTCGTAGTCTCCGTTGCCTTGCATCGTGAGGATGCGGTTAGACAGTGAATCCGTCCCCGCTCGGAATTTTGGGAAATCAACGCGATACCTGCCGCTCGCCGAGTCGCGCGTGAACGCCCCCATCTGCTGGAGGTAGTTGAATGCCGCGACGTTCGCTCGCCCGTGCGCGCCGGCACCGCCGAATCTCGCTGATCGGAACAAGCCCGCCATGAAGCTCACGTAGTTACCGCGAATGTCCTCCCCGGGCAGGTCACCCCGCGCGTTCAGAACCTGCACCATGTGAAGCCCGAGAATGTCTGCCTTCCCTTCCTCGACCGCGCCGTAGCGCTCCTTGAGTGCCGTTCGCACGGGCCCCTTGCCGTTGATCGTATTCTTGATGCCAAGCCCGTGCGCAACTTCGTGGAACATCGTGTTCTCGAAGAACGCGTTGAAGCTGAGGAACGCGAGCTGAGTCTCGTCTATCAGCTCCTGCGCAATCGGCAGAAGGATCTTGTCGAATTTTGCCTGCATCACGTTCTTCAGCTGAAGCCGGCGGGTTCCCTTCCTCAGCTGAACTTCTTCATCGTTCGGAAGATTGATGGCGATCGTCTTCGCCCCTGAGTTCGCCTGCCCCGAGTAGTAGATCGCATCGTAGGCGTTGAGATCGGAATCCGTTCCCGGCGTTTCTCTCTTGTATTCGGCGGCGACCGGCAGACCCCTCTGAAGTGCAGGAAGCATTGCTGCGTATCTCGAGAGGCGCTGGCTCCAGCTCTTGTCCTTGATCAGTACGAGTCCCTCGTTTGCCGCCTTGTAGCCGTAGAGCTCGTCCTCGTACGTCTCGATCGGACCGATGACGATGTCGATGCCGTTCGACTTCATGTCCATCCACGCGAGATCGCTCGGCTGATAGTTGTCGGTGACCAGCGCATCCGCTCGCATTGCGAGATACCGCCGGAGCCCTGCGTCCTCCGCGAGAACAGCGGCCTCCCGCAGCTTTGCGGCTGCGACCTCATTGTGCGCCTTGAACGCGACCTTGTAGGGGACCGCTTCGAGCCCGCCTCCCGCGGCTCGCCGCACCACGGTGTAAAGACTCTTCAGCGAATCCGCGCGCGCAGCCGGCCCCTTCGCAACGGCGGAATCCAACTCTGCTTTCGTGATGTCATGTGGATAGAGGTTCGCTCCGGGCGGGCGCGCACCCACGCCGGGAACGAAGGGCGCGTTGTCGTCGAGCCGGTCCCACGGGCCGTAGTTGATGTCGACGAACTGTTTCATCTGGGCATCGCTTATGGAAGCGATCAGCGAATCGCGGTTCCCATAAGACTGAATCCAGTAGATGGAATCCATCGCCTGTGCCGCCTGGATGAGGAGCGGGATCATCTGCCGCTCCTTGACAGTGAGCGGCGTCGTATCCGCAACGAGCGCGACCGTCGTGTACTTCCCCATGCGGTCGGCAACCGATTGCGCGACACTGCTGGAATCACGCGCAGAATCCGCGGACCCCGTTGACGCGCCCTGCTCGAGACAGCCTGCCGAGACCGCGACAAAGGCGAATGCTGCTGCGGTGCGGATCTGATGCGACATGGTTTCTCTCTCCGATGTAACTGCGCGAGAAAGCGAGAACACCCGACACCGATTTCTGCGTGGATACGTCGATCGAGAATCGGCTGCGGCCAGGTTGACACGCGCATGTTCCGCGCCGTACCCTAAGGCTCAACCGGAGCCACTCGAGCCATGTCTACGACCCGCCGCGACTTCCTCAAATCCTCAGCGGCTGCAGCCGCCATACTCGGCTCACGCGCTGCCCTCGGACAGCCGTTGATAGCCACTTCGCTCGCGCCGCCAAGTACCGACGCGTACATCGAAGACCTCGCAATGGAGGCGCTGAATGCCGCCAAAGCCGCGGGCGCCACTTACGCCGACGTCCGCATCGGACGGTACAGGCGCCAGTCTATCAACACGCGCGAGCAGCAGATCACGAGCGTGAGCGACAGCGAGTCATATGGTATAGGAGTTCGCACCCTCGTAGGTGGAGCATGGGGCTTCGCGGCAACCGCAACCATGACTCCCGCCGGCGCACAACAGGCGGCGCAGCAGGCAGCGCGTCTTTCACGCGCGGCAAAGTCCGTCCAGAAGAAACCCGTCGAACTCGCGCCGACTCCGGCGGTGAAAGGAACGTGGCGCACGCCGGTCACACGTGATCCGGTGGACGTTCCAATCGAGGAGAAGGTCGCACTGCTTCTTGCCGCCAACGCAGCGGCGATGAAGGTGCCGAAGATTCGCTTCGCCACTTCCGGATTGCAGGCGCTTCGTGAAGAGAAGACTCTCGCAACTACCGACGGAACGCTCATCACACAGACGTACGTGCGCGTCAATCCATCGTTCACTGCAACAGCTGTTGGCGACGGTGACTTCCAGAGCTACACCGAGGAGCTGGCTCCGCGGTCGTCGGGCTGGGAGTACATCCAGTCACTCAACATGCCGGGCAACGGAGAGCGATGGGGATCGCTTGCCGCGGAGAAGCTCACCGCGCGCTCGGTCGAGGTTGGCCGCTACGATCTCATTCTCGACCCGACGAATCTCTGGCTCACGATCCATGAATCCATCGGGCATCCGACGGAGCTCGACCGCGCTGTCGGCCAGGAGGCGAATTACGCGGGCACGAGCTTCGTCGCTCCTCCGGAGAAGATGATCAACAAGCTCAAGTACGGCTCGCCCATCATGAACGTGCAGGCAGATCGTACGCAGGAGGGCTCGCTCTCGCGCACGATGTGGGACGACGAAGGCGTTCCGGCGGACAAGTGGCTGCTGATCGAGAAAGGAATCTTCAAGGACTATCAGACGACGAGAGAGCAGGCTGCGTGGATCGCCGCGCTCACTGGAGTCAAAAGGTCGCATGGATGTTCATTCGCGGACTCGTGGTCCAGCGTTCAGTTCCAGCGGATGCCCAACGTCTCGCTGTTGCCGGGTGACAAGGACATCGGACTCGACGACATCGTCGCCGCAACCGAGCGCGGCATCGTCGTGAAAAACCGCGGCTCGTGGTCCATCGATCACCAGCGGTACAACTTCCAGTTCTCGGGCCAGGCGTTCTACGAGGTGAGGAACGGCAAGATCACGGGGATGCTCAAGGACGTGGCGTATCAGGCGCGCACGCCGGATTTCTGGAACAGCATGGACATGATCGGCGGGCCGAAGAGCTACTGGCTCGGCGGGTCGTTCAACGATGGAAAGGGTGAGCCGGGCCAGTCGAATTCCGTGTCGCACGGATGCGTGCCCGCGCGCTTCAAGCAGGTGAACATCGTGAACACCGGGAGGACTGCATGAGCCCGCGCAGTCTTTACGGTCGCGCGTCGACTCCGGCCGCGGCTGCCCTGCTTTCACGCGATCAGGCGAAGTCGCTCGCCGACCGGATCCTCGCGATGGGGAAAGCCCACGAAACGCGCGTCAACATCTCGAGCGACTGGACCGGCAATACGCGGTTCGCCGGCGGAGAGATTACGACGTCTGGAGAGACGAACGATGCGACGGTAACGGTAACGAGCACGGTCGGAAAGCGGCGCGCCTCGGTCACCACGAATGTCGTTGACGACGCGTCATTGAAGCGAACAGTGGACCTTGCCGAGCGGCTTGCGAAGCTGGCGCCTGACGACCCTGAAGTGATGCCTGAGCTGGGGCCGCAAACTTATTCTCCGGTAACCGGTTACATCGATCGAACAGCTGACCTCGGACCGGAAGCCCGGGCGGCCGCAACAAAGCGTGTGATCGATCATGCAACGTCGGCTGGGACTGCTCTCGGAGGCCTGTTCGTCGCCGGCTATCTCGAAGCCAACGCGCTGTCGCGGGCAGTCGCGACAACGAAAGGATTGTTCGCCTATCACCGCTCGACCGACGCGAATCTGTCCGCAACGGTGAGGACACCCGACGGGACCGGATCCGGTTGGGCATCAGCTGGCGCGCGCGACTGGCAGAACATCAACGCGGCAGCACTCGGCTCACGCGCTGCGCAGAAAGCTGTCGCATCGCGAAATCCAACAGCGATAGAGCCCGGCGCGTATACGGTCGTGCTCGAGCCTCAGGCAGTCGCCGATCTCGTACCGCTGCTGGGCGCCGCATTCAACGCCCGCACCGCCGACGAGGGACGAAGTCCGTTCTCCAAGCGAGGAGGTGGGACGAAGATCGGTGAGAAAATTGTCGATGAGCGCGTGACGATTTATTCCGATCCGACTGACGCGGATCTCCTGGCGCAGCCGTTCGACGCCGAGGGTCTTCCCATCAAGCGCAACGTGTGGATCGAGAACGGCGTGCTGAAGAATCTCTCGTACTCCAGATTCTGGGCGCAGAGGCAGGGCAAGCAGCCAACCGGCGGAGGCGGAGGAGGCGGCGGCGGGGGCGGCGGCTTCGGCGGATTTCCCGGCGGGCTCAAGATGGTCGGCGGAAGCAAGTCCACGGACGATCTGATTGCGGGTACGGATCGCGGAATTCTGGTCACGCACTTTTTCTACATTCGCTCTCTCGATCCACGCACGGTGCTGCTCACTGGCCTGACTCGCGACGGGACGTTCCTGATCGAGAACGGAAAGATCACCCGCAGTCTCAAGAATTTCAGGTGGAACGAGAGCCCGCTGTTCATGCTGAACAAGCTCGATGAGATCGGGCGCGCCGAACCGACCGCGGCTGGTCAGGTAATGCCGAGCATCAAGGCAAGGGATTTCACGTTTACGTCACTCTCCGACGCGGTGTAACGGATAACAGAACGAGGACAGAATGGAAAACGACGATCGTCAGATTGGACATGTAGTCACGAGACGCGAGGCAATCATTCTGCTCGGCGCAGCAGGGGCTTCGCTCATCGCGGGATGCTCGAGCGGGCAGTCATCGGCGGCCACGTCGAACGAGACTCTGGACGCATCGAATCCTCGGACCGCGAATGCCACCGCGGGCGGGCCCCCCCAGGGGTGTGTCGTGAGACCGGCACAGACGGAAGGACCGTATTTCGTCGACGAAAAGCTCAATCGCTCCGACATTCGCTCAGATCCGTCGGACGGATCCGTGAGGCCGGGAACGCCGCTCGAGGTGACGTTCGTCGTGTCGCAGCTCGGCAAGGGTGCCTGCACGCCGGTGGCGGGAGCGGTTGTCGACGTGTGGCACTGCGACGCGGCGGGGGTCTACTCAGACGTAGAGGACCCGAGCTTCGATACACGCGGCAAGAAGTACCTGCGCGGATATCAGGTGACCGACGCCGCCGGGCGTGCAAAATTCGCAACGATCTACCCTGGCTGGTATCAAGGCCGCGCGGTGCATATTCATT
Source organism: Gemmatimonadaceae bacterium (assembly GCA_035633115.1). NCBI lineage: Bacteria > Pseudomonadati > Gemmatimonadota > Gemmatimonadia > Gemmatimonadales > Gemmatimonadaceae > Gemmatimonadaceae bacterium. Next base: position 30,452 of record DASQFN010000073.1, read on the forward strand.
TCACCGTCCGCACCAACCCCGGGGCGGCGACAGCGCATCAGTTCACGTCGCAGATTTATTTCGAAGACGCCGTCAACGACAAGGTCTTCTCGCGGCCACCGTATGTCCCAGCACAGGACAGGATGAAGAATGAGCGCGACGGAATCTTTCGCCGTGGCGGCTCCCAGCTGATTCTGCCGGTGAACGCGGCAGGAAGCGGCTATTCCGGGACGTTCGACATTGCGCTCGACGTGGCGTAAGAATCCTTCCGCCTCCGGGCCCGCTTGCTTCGCGAGATTACGAAACAGCGTGGATGAAACTGACGTAGATTCGGGATACGCGTATCTTCTGACGTTCACGAGACCCGCACCTCTCGAAAGGTGATGATCCAGCAACAGGCACCGTCCCACCCCACGATCCCGAATGCACCTCTTCTGGCGCCCTCGCAAATCACGATCACGGGGCTGCCTTCCGGCCCGTCAGCCATCTATCGCGGATTTCGCGCGCAGCGGGAGGAGCTCGGGGATCAGCTGAGCAATCTTCAGGAGACGCGCGATGAGCTGGCCCGCGAGCTGTTGCAGGTACCGGCGGGCACACCGGGTCGAACCGGCATCGAGCAGCGGATCACGTCACTCGACGAGCGGATCGCGGTGATGGACAAGCAGATCGCCGAAGCCGACGCTCAGGTGGCGAAAGCCGCATCGGTGCCCGGCGCGATCGTCGAGCCTCCGCGCATTGTGAGGGAGGGCCCGCCCGAAGAAGCATTCATCATGGGCATGGTATTCATCTTTGTCGTGATGCTTCCACTCACGATAGCTTACTCCCGCCGCATCTGGCGCCGTAGCGGAACAGTGATCGCCGCCTTTCCGAAGGAGATCGCCGAGAGACTCGGACGACTCGAGCAGGCCGCCGAGGCGACAGCTCTGGAAGTCGAGCGCATCGGTGAGGGGCAGCGATTTTTAACGCGCCTCTTCACCGAGGGACCCCAGGCACACGCTCTGAGCGCCGGAGCTTCCGGGCGCGGAAGCATGGTCGAGCACAAACCAAGTGATGCGGGGCCGGCTGTCCGGTAATAGACTGGAGCGCTCCTGAGGCGCGTCAGACCTGCAGTGCCCCTCTCGTCCGAGGGTCGCGAATGAGCGAAGTCACCACGCGGCTGTTCCGCACTGGCCGATCGCTACCGCATCGGGCGCCGCTGATGGGTTCCTGTATTACGTCATGCCGTTCGTTCGCGGCGAATCGCTTCGCGACCGTCTCAGCCGCGAGAAACAGCTAGGCGTAGGTTCTTTCACAACGTCATCACCGCCGAAACGCGGGACCGGCTCGTCTCGATAATTGCCACACTCCTGGATCGCGACGGAATCGACGGCATCATCCTCGGCGGCACGGAGCTGTCGCTCATTCTTACCGACCCCAGCTACGCCGGCCTTCCCGTCCTCGACACGACGCAGATACACGTGCAGCGGATTGTAGACGAAGCTCTCGCATAGTATTTTCGCAGCCCTTAACAACCGAAAATCATGGCAACAGCTCGTGAGCTCGCCGCCGCCGGCATCATCGCCGCGGGCCTTGCAATAGGCGGCCTCTTCATCGGAGGCGGGGTCGCGCGAATGCGAACCGGCGACCGCTACGTCACGGTCAAGGGAATCTCGGAGCGCGAGGTCCGGGCCGATCTCGCAATCTGGCCGCTCCGGATCGTGGCTGCGGATAACGACCTCGGCCGCGCGCACGCGCAGATTCAGGAAAGCGTCGGGAAGATCCGAACGTTCCTCGTGGCGCATCAGCTCGATACCGCGCAGGCCGAGCTCCAGGAGTTCTCCGTCTCTGATGCCGCTACGAATCAGTACGGGCCGCGCGATGGCGCAGGCTCGCGATACGTGATTCGACAAACCGTCGTAGTCCGGTCGCTCAAGCCTGACCTGGTACTCGCTGCGAGCCAGCGGGTCGGCGAGCTCGTCAGCGCGGGAGTGGTGTTGTCATCAGGCGGCGAGTACGGCAGCGGCGGGCCCACGTTTGTGTTCACCGGCCTCAACAAGCTCAAGCCGCAGATGATCGGTGAGGCGACTGCGCGCGCGCGTGAAGCGGCGGAGCAATTCGCGCGCGATTCGCAAAGCGGGATTGGCGGGATCCGACGAGCGACCCAGGGAGTATTCGAGATCCTTCCGCGAGACCAGGCGCAGGGCATTTCGGAAGCGAGCCAGATCGTCAAGACAGTTCGAGTTGTATCGACGATCGACTACGCTCTCGACAATTAAGACAGGGACTCTGCGCCGAGAAACACCTTTAGCTTGATCTGGAAAGCTATTGTTAGATAACGATTTAACTGCGCATGCCTAATGCTTCACGTTGTTGCGCACGCGTCTCATTTTTCGCAGGAATGCCGCACGTACACGAATTCGATCCTCCTGTTCTTACCGCCGATATTCCCATCGGTGCGGGCATAGAGTGAATCCGTTCCGCGGCGGGCATAGCTGACACTCTGCGGGTAGTCGTGCGCCGGATTCGAGAACGTAACGGAGCTATCGGTCAGGGTCTCTTCATTAAACTCCGCGAGCTTCTGCCCCGACGGCTGAGCCACGAACACAAGCTTGCCGCTGCGCTCCAGGATCCGGGTGAACTCGTAGTTCGTGGTGGTGTCACCGCTCGGACGATGGCGAATCGTTCGGCCAAGGCCCATCATCGCGACGCCAAGTGTCAGGGCTAGCAGCCAGCGAGACAATCTGATTCTGCACCACGCCTCCAGTATTCGGCGGATTGATTTCGATCGGTCCTGAGCGCCATCTTCAATCTCGCATGACTTCGTTCATCTGGCATCGTAGCTACGACGAAGGCATCCCCACGACGCTCGAGCCGTATCCCGAGCGCACCATGGTGGACTACCTGGCCGAGGCCGCGCGGAAGTGGCCGCGCCGTCCTGCGCTCCTCTTCAAGGGCGCGAAGATGAGCTACGCGCACCTCGACGAGCTCAGCCGCAACTTTGCCGGCGGGCTGCTGCAGCTCGGCGTAAAACGCGGCGACCGCGTTGGCATCTGCCTCCCGAATTCCCCGCAGTTCCTGATCGCCGAGTTCGCCGCGTGGAAGATCGGCGCGATCGCGTCGCCGTTCAATCCCACCTACAGCGAGCGCGAGATGGAAAGTGCGCTCAATGCCACAGGTGCGGAGACGCTCATCGTCCTCAACAGAAGCTACGCGCTTCTCAAGTCGATTCAGCCGCGCACGTCGGTGAAACGAATCATTGCGACCAATATCAAGGAGTATCTGCCCTTCAAGCTTCGAGTGGCTTACACGCTGATGAAGGAAAAGAAGGAGGGCGACCGAATCACGCTCGAGCCGGGCGACTGCCGCTTCGCCTCGCTGCTGGCGATGGGTCGGGGGTCGCGACCCTCACTGAAACCGGCTGGCCTGGACGAGCCCGCCGTCATTCTCATGAGCGGCGGCACGACTGGTACTCCCAAGGGAGTTGTCGGTACACACCGGGGAATGACGATCGCCGGCCTTCAATTGCAAACCTGGCTGCGCTCGGCGATTGAAGAATGGAAGGACACCATCATGCTTCCCCTGCCTCTCTTTCACGTCTATGGAAACACCGGCGTGCAGAGCCTCGCTCTGATCAATCACAATCCGGTCGCCCTTATTCCAAACCCGCGCGAGCTGCGCGACGTGCTGAACGAGATCAACGAGGTGAAGCCCGCGTTCATCTGCGCCGTGCCGACTCTTCTCATCGGCCTGATGAGCCACGCCCTGACGCGGTCCGGAAAAGTCGACTGGAGCTCGATCAAGCTGTGCTTTTCGGGCGCGGCTCCGCTGATGGCTGACACTCAAAAGCGCTTCGAGGATCTGACCGGCGGCGTGATTGTCGAGGGCTACTCTCTCACTGAAGCGCAGATGGCCGTGGTAGCAAACCCTGTTCGCGGTGAGAAGAAAATCGGGTCAGTGGGCATGCCGCTGCCGGACGTCGAAGTGCGAATCATCGATCCTGAGAACGGCCTCACGCCAATGCCGCAGGGTGAGATTGGCGAGATAGTGATCAAGGCGCCGCAGCTGATGCAGGGGTACTGGGAGCGTCCGGAAGAGACACAGGAGATGTTGCGCGTGGACGATGACGGTGAGCGTCTCCTTTTCACCGGCGATCTCGGATATCTCGACAGCGACGGCTATCTCTTCATCGTCGACAGGAAGAAGGATCTCATCAAGGTGAGTGGCTACCAGGTATGGCCGCGCGAGATCGAAGAAGTGATCTCGGCGCACCCTGCAGTGGCCGAGGTGGGAGTGGCCGGCCTGCCCGACAAGATGAGAGGCGAAAAAGCAAAGGCGTGGATTGTCCTTCACCCTGGCGAGGAGATCACGTCCGCCCAGATCAAGGCGTACTGTCGCGAGCGCCTCGTGGCGTACAAGGTTCCGTCGCACTTCGAGTTCGTCCCCGAGCTTCCCAAGTCCGGGGCCGGCAAAGTCCTTCGCCGAATTCTGCAGCAGCGCGAGACCGAATCAGATCCGGGTGCCGGCAAGGAACGGTCCTCCTAGTAACCAGCGGAAGCGACGAATTTCCGGTTGTGGCGCGGCCCGTTCCCCGCGACTACCTTGTCTTCCCTCTCAATATCTGCCGCAGTAGCGGCGTGTCCGTTCACTCTCCTTCGAGATCCCGTATGCGCCTGCCTCTCCGTCTTTTCCCGATTACCCTCGCCTTCCTCGCCACTCCTCTCCTCGGGTCTGCGCAGCTCACTCTAGCCGGCAGAGTGACCGACCAGCGCGGCCGTGGCCTCCCCAGCTCCCAGGTGCTGATCGAAGGGACCACGATCGGTACTGCCGCCGACAACGACGGCGCTTACAGGCTGGTCATCGCCGCCCCACGGCCAGGCATGGTGCTGCTTGTCCGTTCGCTGGGTTATCGACCGGTGCGCCAGCCGCTCACGCAGACGACCGGCAGTCTGACCCAGGATTTTCGTCTGACGCCGGACGTCCTTCGGCTCGGCGAGGTGGTCGTGACGTCGTCGCGATCGGAGACCGAGCGGAGCACGCTCGGTACGACTATCGCAACGGTCAGCGGCAGCGAGATTGCACAGGCGAACACTCCGCAGCTCGACGCAGCTCTCGCCGGCAAAGTGTCGGGCGCGCTCGTTCAGCAGATGTCCGGAACTCCGGGTGGCGGAACGAGCATCCGCATCCGCGGTCTTTCGACTTTGAGCCGTAGCGCGGAGCCGCTCTACATAATCGACGGCGTGATCGTCGACAACAGCTCCAACCAGCTCATCGACCTTGGCGGCTACTCCTCGAATCGTATCGCCGACATCGATCCCAACGAGATAGACCATATCGAGATCGTGAAAGGCGCCGCAGCGGCAGCGCTCTATGGTTCGCGCGCGAACGATGGAGTGGTGCAGATATTCACGAAGAAGGGCCGGTCGGGTGAGCTCCGCACATCGTTCCGGACGACGTTTCAAAACGACAACGTCGAGCGCCGCCTCGAGGTGAATCGAGCGCCCATCGACGCACTCGGAAATCCTGTCACGCGCTACGACTATCAGGACCAGATCTTTCAGAGCGCACCGAGGTTCTCGAACACGCTCTCATTCTCGGGCGGAGACGACAAGACGAGATTCTTCCTCTCCGGCACGTCCGAGAATCAGAAAGGCGTCATCAGGAGCACCGACTACCGGCGGCAGAACATTCGATTGAATCTCGACCGCGCGCTGAGCGAGCGGCTGAGGATCGGCGTGACCACCGCGTACATCACGAGCAAGGCGAACGTTCTTCCCAACTCCGGACTCACTGCCGGTCTTGGCGTTCTCACGAGCTTTCTGTTCCACCCGAACACGATCAACTTCAACCGAGACCCCGTGACGGGCCTCTTTCCGGTTGGACCAATGCTCGCGAATCCGCTGGAGATGATCGCCAACTGGCAGGCCCCGCAGACCATCGATCGCTTCATCGGCGGGCTCAATGTCACGGCGTTCCCATTCACGGGACTCACCGCGTCCTACCGGTTGGGGTTCGACGGCTACACACAGAATGCGCAGCTGTTCATTCCCCGAGGCAACTCGGCGCCCTCGGTTCCAACGGGACGGTCGGTATCGACGACTGATCGCGCCCGTCTGTTGAATTCCGATCTCGATCTGAGCCTTATTACGAATCACGGCACGTGGCTCACGCTTACGCACGGCGCGGGCATGAACTGGCAGCAGCAGCAGGTGCAGATCGTCGCCTCGCGTGCAGAAAACCTCGCTCTGCTTACGAGAACCGTCACGGGCAGCGAGCAGTTCATCTCCGAAGGCCGCGATGATCGCCGCACGCTGGGCTTCTACGGCCAGGAGCAGATCGGCATCAGGGACCGACTGTTCCTCAACGCATCACTACGGACAGACGCTTCGTCCGTCTTCGGATCGGACGTGAGGCAGCAATGGTTCCCGAAAGTTGGCGCGGCTCTCAATGTTTCCGATTACGGTTTCTGGAATGCATTCTCGGGTCTCGTGAGCACGGCTCGGCTCCGCGCCGCATACGGTTATTCCGGTGGCCAGCCGGCTGGCGCGTTCGACCGGCTTTCGAATTACGTCTTCGAGCCCAACGGCGCGCGATCGGGAATTGTGAACGCAACGCAACAGGGCAACCAGCAGCTCAAGCCCGAGCGGGCGCGCGAGCTCGAGCTCGGTACCGACCTCGCCCTGCTCCGCGGACGCGTTGGCGTCGAGTTCACGTACTTCGACAAGAAAGTGTCCGATCTGATTCTGCCGAAGAGCGTCGATCCGACGAGCGGATTCCTTTCACAGCTTTCGAATATCGGGGAGCTCGAGAACAAGGGAATCGAGCTGCTGCTCAGGACAACGAACCTGAGTGGACCGTCGTTCACATGGAATTCCACGGTGACGTATGCGACGAACGATCCAAAGGTGACGAAGGTCAGCACCGGCGGCGCGTTCTTCATTCCCGAAAGCTTCAACATCATCCGGGTCGACTCCGGCCAGGCACCCGGCCACTACTTCGGCTCGTCGTATGTGCGTGACGCGCAGGGAAACATCCTCACGACTGCCGGGGTGCCGATCACTGACGCGTCAGGTAAAGTCACCGGAATTCCAGCGATTGGCCCGCGCATAGTCATCGGGGACCCTAACCCGGATGCTTACTGGTCTGTGATAAACGAATTTGGAGTCGGGAGAATGCTTTCGTTCCGCGCCCAGGTTGACGGGGTGCAGGGTGGTCACATCTTCAATTTCGACCGCCGCCTGCTCGAGACTCCGGCTTTCGGAGCCGGCAAGGCGTACGAGGCCGAGCTCCTCGGAGAAGTGCCGAGGGGATACTTCCAGGCACGCCGGGGCATCTTCCAGGAGTACATCGAGAATGGAACCTGGGCAAAGCTCCGTGAGCTCTCCGCGACGGTCTCGTTTCCGCCAGGCATGCTCGGCCGCCTCGGAACGCACGGCGCGTCAGTCACTCTCGCCGGACGTAACCTGAAGACCTGGACCGATTACACGGGATGGGACCCCGAAACGAACGCCGGAGCACAGCGAACGCTCGTGCGCGGATTCAGTTTCGCGGCCACGCCGATTCCGCGCTCGGTCTCGCTCACTTTCACGACCAACTTCTAACCGGAGGCGAGACGACAATGAAGCTCAATACTCGTATCACCTCCGCCATTACTGGCGCGGCTGCGGCGATTGTCGCCCTGGCGACGATGAGTGCCTGCAAGCTCGACATCACCAATCCGAACGCGGCAACCGAAGAAGGAGTTCTCACGTCGGTGGCCGGAATTCGCGCTCTGACGATCGGGCTGCAGGGGCGCTACGGCAATGCGATGGAAGAAAACATCTACGTCCCGGGCATAGTCTCCGGGGAGCTTGGAAATACGAGCGCGACGCAGTCCACGACGCGCGAGTTCCAGAACTTCCCGGCCGGCGCGAACTCCGCCATCGACGTGACGAATGTCGACCTGCTCGACATCTGGGCGAAGAACTACGCTGTGGTCAAATCCGCAAACGACATTCTCGACAACATCGACAATCTCACGTTCGCTCCCGGCACGCGCGCGGGCATCCTGGCAGTCGCCAAGCTCTACAAGGCGATGGCATTCGGAACGCTCATCGAGGCATTCGAGCAGATTCCGATCGAGACGGGGCCGGAGCCGGCGTTCGCCGACCGGGCCACAGTGCTCGCGGAAGTCCTGTCGCTGCTCGCAAGCGCCAGAGCAGACGCGACCGGCACAACACTCACCACAGACTTTACGGGCTCCCTGCTTGCGCCGAACTTCGATCTGCTGAATACGATTCGGGCAATGCAGGCTCGCTACTCCCTCGCGGCCGGGAGCTACGATGCTGCGCTTGGTTTCGCCAATGAAGTTCCGGCCACTGCCAGCGCGGTGATCACTTTCGCGGGAAGCGATCTGAACCCAATGTTCGTCCACTACCACAGCGCGAGGTTTTTCGGCGCGATTTCCGGATACCGGACCAACGCCGAGCCGGGCGATGCGAGAGTGGCGCTCAACACCCTGGCAACTCCGTTCGCCGCGCTTGGCGGCGCGGCGACATTCGAGACGAACCTCTTCACCACGAACGTATCGCCGATTCCGCTTTTCTCTCAGGATGAGCTGAGCCTCATTCGTGCCGAGGCGCTTGCGCGCACGAGCCGGCTGCCTGAAGCGATTGCGCAGATCAACATCGTGCGGGCACGCGCGGGACTCGGTGGAAAGACGTCTGCCGATCTTCCGACGCAGGCCGCCGTGCTCGATGAAATTTTTCTGCAGCGAACGTATTCGCTGTTATCGACTGGCTTGCACTGGGCCGATGAGCGGCGCTTTGGAAAGATCTCGCTTGCAAAAGTGCGGTGGCTGCCTTACCCCGCAAGCGTTCGGGCTACCAACCCGAATACGCCTGCGAATCCAACGTAGTCGAACCGAATGTACCTTTGAGCTCGATGCAGGACGATCGAGGCACGATGATAGAAAAACTGTTGCAGTGGATCGCCGGCCCCGCCGATAGCAAGTCACTCGGCGGGAGTGCTGAGACGCACGAAGTTCGCGGGTTTCGCGTTCTCGTCGAGAACAGCCGCCCGGATATCTCGACGAGTGAAGTGCTCGCCAGACTCGACGATTCGCTGGCGCTTATCGAGCGCTACCAGCCATGGCGCCTGCGTCATCTGGAGCGCGATCTGAAACAATTCCTTGTCGCCCGCTTCCCTTGCCGCGGTGCGTATTTCCCCGACGAGCGCACTTGCATGACGGAGCTCACGTTCCTCGCGCGGCGCGACGTGTCGCCCGCAACGGTCGCTTCCTCGATCGTCCACGAAGGAATTCACGCGCGCGTCGACCTGATGGGAGTCAAGCGTGCGGAGCGCGACCGGGCGAAAGAGGAGCGCCTGTGCCGGCGCGCCGAGCTGGAATTCGGGCGGGCGTTACCGGACGAGCTCGGCCGCCCGGTAATCGAGCGCGCTCTCGGGACTCTTTCGCTCGCCGACGATGAGGTCGCGCCCGAGATCGACTGGAACGAGGCGTTCGACCGGCAGCAGACAGTCGACCGAGTCGCGCGAGCGTAAATGTTGGTGAAGCGTCGTCCTCGCCGCCGTGCTCGTTTAACACGGCGGCGATAGTCTTTCAGCGTTAATTCTGCTGGACCAGCCTGAAGTCGTACTCCAGCTTGATCGTATCGGCGACGCTCAGCACGATCGGCACGCGAGGCTGCTCGATGTTGAAATCGGAGAACGTGAAAGCCGTCGATGCGCTCCCCGTGACCTGTCCATTCTTTGCCTCCGCATTCACACGCCAGGTCGTAGGCCTGGTCACTCCCTTCACCGTCAGGTTTCCTACGACGTCGAACGTGTGCGAGCCGGAGGTCGGAAGGGACTTCGGAAGTCCCCGAAATGCCGTCGGGCTGAACTCGACGGTAGGATATTGATCTGTCACGAGAACATTTCTGCGGACAAACCCGTCGCGTCTGTCGCGATCGCTCTTCAGCGAGCCGACCCTGGCAACGAATTTCGATTCAGATGGGATGATGTCACCGGTGGTTGTAAGTGCGATGCCGCCTGTGATCTCCGAAGTCTTGCCGATTGCGTCATTGGGCAGATCCACCCTCACCAGCTGCTCACGAATCCGATATCTGACTTCGTTACCCATCGGCGCGACGACAAAGCGAAGCCCGGCAACGCTCGACCCCTTCGCCTGAGCGGGAGCAGCTACCGAGCTGCGCGCCGTTTTTTCACTCGCCGTCGTCGCGGCGTCGGTATCGGACGGCGAGCACTGAAGAGCGATCGCGCCGAAAACAGCGGGGAGCATCACGGCGGCGATATGGCGACGTTTAGACATCGAGTGCTCCATTAGGGTCATTGTTGGGTCCATCGGGCGGCTCAGGCAGCAATTCGCCTGAAATCGGGTCGTCAATCTGTTCTACGTACACCGGCTCCTGATTGCTGTCCCCCGCGCAGCGGGGGCCCGAATCTCGCATCTAGCTTTCTACACAGATGGCGTGGTGAGTGTACCCGCTGTCGCCCCGCGGTGTACCAATGGAAAGAACCGTTTGCGCATGAGCGGCGTTCAATAGGTACACGCCACAGACGAGGTATCGATGGTCGGAAATATCACCCGCGCTCTTTTCGCTCTTCTCATTGTAACAGGAATCGTTCTCGTCCTCGACAACCGGGCAACCGCCGCCGGCGCTGAGCGTCCCGGGCCATTGCCACGTCCCCTCGTGGATGAGCCGCTTACGTCCGCGAAGGGCGAGCAGACCGCAGTTTTTGCGGGCGGCTGCTTCTGGGGCATCGAGGCGGTGTTTCAGCATGTAAAAGGAGTCAAGTCGGCAGTGTCGGGTTATACCGGCGGCAGCGTGGTGTCACCCTCGTACGAGCAGGTGACCACTGGAAAGACGGGACATGCAGAAGCGGTGCGTGTCGTCTATGACCCGTCGCAAGTGACCTACGGTCAGCTGCTGCGCGTGTTTTTCTCCGTTGCCCACGATCCGACTCAGCTCAATCGTCAGGGCCCTGATGTCGGAACTCAGTATCGCTCAGCGATTTATTACGCTACCGACTCGCAAAAACGCGTCGCCAAGGCGTACATCGATCAGCTGACAAAGGCAAAGGCGTTCCAACGGCCGATCGTGACGGAGGTTGCCGCTCTCGGCCGCTTCAATGTCGCCGAAGCATACCATCAGGACTACGCGGCGCAGCATCCCTACCAACCGTACATCATGATCCACGACGCGCCGAAAGTTGCGAATCTGAAGCGCGAGTTCGCAAACCTCTACGTCGAGCCAGTTAAGCGCTGATCGGGCCATTAGAGCGGGCGGACATGGAATTCTTCGCGTCCGGTGCGCACATTCCGCCAGCGAGGTTCTGACGGCTGGACCAAAAACCATTCTTTTAATTCTTCCGGAGGTTGCATGAAGGTTCTGATAGCAGCGATTGCGGGTCTCTGTTTGACTGCCGGCGCCCTTGGCGCCCAGGCGAAGGATCCTGACAAGACGGTAGCGGACGGCGGCGTGAAGATGGCGGGATGGACCGGGCGAATCGATCCGCAGGCGGCAAAGGCCGGGAAGAACATTTCAGAAGCCAAGTTTGTCGGGATGGGCCCGGGATTCCATGTTACCTCCGGACCGGCGGCCATTTACTGGAATCCTGCAAACACAGCCAAGGGGAACTACACGGTCACGTCGACGTTCACGCAGACGAAAGCAGCCGCGCATCCGGAGGGGTACGGGATTATTACTTCGGGGCAGAACCTCACAGCGCCGAACCAGAGCTATCTCTACTTCGTCGTTCGGCAGGATGGGAAATATCTCATCAACCACCGCGCAAATGATTCGACGGTGCACAAGATCATCGACTGGACGGCAAACCCGGCGGTCAAGGCAATCGACGCGAGTGGAAAGTCGACGAACACGCTTTCGGTCGTCGTGGGCGCCGACAAGCTCTCGTTCCTTGTGAACGGCGTTGAAGTGAACAGCCTGCCTCGGTCGCAGATCGATTCGGGCGGGCCGCACTCGGGTACGTCGGGTATCGTTGGACTTCGCGTGAACCACAACCTCGACCTGCACATCGACGGATTCTCCATTACTCCCGGAACGTAATCGGGCTGGGACAGACGGTCCCCCGCCTGGCCTGAAAACAAGGAGTCCCTTCATATCGAGCGCCCGACGACCGATGTGAAGAAACAAGCCGCGTTCGCCGCCGAGATTCTCGTGCTTGCGGCGCTCTACGTTGTCGCAGCGCGAGCAGGCCTCAAGCTCGACGCGGTGGGCGGCTTCGCCAGTCTCATCTGGCCGCCGACGGGAATCGCGTTGGCGGCTCTTCTCATCCGTGGGTATCGCCTCTGGCCCGGTGTAGCCATCGGAGCGTTCGTCGCCAACGTGCTGACGGGCGCTCCGATACCCGTCGCCCTTGGCATCACGCTCGGAAATACCCTGGAAGCGCTTGCTGGAGCGTACGCGCTCCGGCAGATACCGGAGTTCCACCGGACGCTCGACAGACTGATAGATGCGTTCGCCCTGCTGGTCGTCGCAGCGGTGATGAGCACGGCCATCAGCGCAACGATAGGCGTGCTCAGCCTTCATTTAGGCGGGATCATCTCCGCGAGCGAGCTGCTCGAGACCTGGCGCGCGTGGTGGCTGGGGGATCTGATCGGCAATCTGCTCGTCGCGCCAGTGATACTCGTGTGGTCGGCGCGGGTTGTCACCGCGGATCGAGAGCAGTGGCTCGAGGCCGGTGCGCTTGGAATCTCGATAGTGGCCGTGAGCTTCGTGGTGTTCAGATCGTCCGCCGCTGCGAGCCAGGGTGTGTTCAGTGACGCATACCTTTTCTTCCCTCTATTGATGTGGGCAGCAGTGCGATTCGGGCAGCGCGGCTCCGTCACGACTGCCTTCATTATTTCAGCCATCGCCGTGTGGGGGACAGTTCTTGGTCGCGGTCCGTTCGTCGAGGCGGACCTGCATCGCAGCCTGTTCGCGCTCCAGACATTCGTGGCGGTGACGGCGGCGACGTTCCTCATTCTCGGAGCTACGGTATCCGAGCGACGTGAAGCGGTCGAACGCCTCAATGCAGCCATTGAGGGCGAGGAACAGATCGTCGCCGAGCGCGATGCGGCACATCGGCGGTTACTCGCTATTCTGGAGCAGTCGCCGCTGGCAATCGGAATCGCTGAGGCGCCAAGCGGCCGCTTCCTCTTCCTCAATGACGAGTTCGAGCGAATAACTGGCATGCGACCTTCGCTCAGCAGGGCGGCGGATCCCGATAGCGGCGAATGGGACAGTTACCGCGCCGACGGCAGTAACGTTGGCGCCGAGGACTTGCCGCTCGTGCGCGCGCTGAGGCATGGCGAAGTCGTCCGCAACGAAGTGGTCCGCCTTAAACGGCACGATGGAAGGACGGTCGAGCTCATGACCAATGCGGCGCCGGTGAAGGATGCCGGCGGCAATATCGTCGCGGCGGTCATGATCTTCTGGGACGTCACTGCTCAGCGCAAAGCGGAGGAAGAGCTGCGTCGGGCACACGAGGCAGAGGCGCATGCGAATCGCGCGAAGTCGGAGTTCCTGACCGTGATGAGCCATGAGCTGAGAACACCCCTCAACGCAATTGGCGGCCACATTCAGCTGATAGAAATGGGGGTACACGGCCCGATCAGCGAGGCCCAGCGCGACGCGCTCGAGCGCGCGCAGCGAAGCCAGCGTCATCTGCTGGCGCTGATAAACGACGTGCTGAATCTCGCGAGGATCGAGACGGGCCACGTCGACTACCAGCTGAGCGAAGTCCCTTTGGAGACCGCCGTTGCCGAGGTGAAGGCAATGGTCGAGCCGCTGCTCTCTGCAAATCGCCTGCACTGCGAGCTCGCAGGATCGCCGTATGCGCCAGATCCACCAATTGTCGTCCGCGCAGATCGGGAAAAACTGCAGCAGATTCTCTTCAACCTTCTCAGCAACGCGATCAAATTCACTCCGGCCGGCGGGCGAATAACGGTCGAGGCCGTGGCTGCCGACGGAGAGCCAATGGCTTCGGTGAAAGTGACCGACAGCGGCGACGGCATTCCCGCCGCAAAGCTCGAGAGCATCTTCGAGCCATTCGTGCAGCTCGGTGGTCGCCCGGCCACCTCCGCGGGCGGTCTCGGCCTCGGACTCTCGATCAGCCGCGATCTTGCGCGCGGAATGGGAGGAGACCTCAAGGCGACGAGCGTCCCCGGCGGCGGAGCCACCTTTACCCTCTCGCTTCCGCGTGCGTGACGAATCCCGCAGGGAAGACGACAATCATCGTCGACGTTCACAATCACTTCTATCCGCCGGAGTACCTCGACGCGCTCCGCAGTGGCGACAGCGTCGTCAGGATCACCATCGATGCGGAAGGAAATCCGTGCCTGCACTACCCCGGCGACTACAACGTCGCCGTTGCCGGCCATAGGGACATCGTCTATCGCCAGCGCGTGCTCGAGCGACAGGGTATCGACACGCAGGTAATCACCCTCACCACGCCGGGTACACACGTCGAGCCTCCCGACCGCGCCGTGCGGCTCGCCCGACTGGTGAATGATTCTTTCGCGAAGATTGCGCGTGAGCGGAGGTCGCGCTTTTCTGCGCTCGCAACGCTGCCGCTTTGCGACCCGGCTGCGTCAGTACTCGAGCTCCGGCGGGCGATGACGGAGCTCGCTCTGCCGGGTGCAATGCTCTTCAGCAACGTCAACGGTGTTGCACTGACCGATGGGCGATTCGAGCCGCTCTTCGAAGAAGCGGATCACCTGGGCGCCGTGCTTCACATTCATCCTACAGATCCGGTCGGAGTCGAAGCGATGAGCGACTATTGGCTGATGCCGCTCGTCGGGTTCCTCTTCGAAACGACGCTCACGGCCGCGAAGCTTGTCTTTGCCGGCGTGCCGGAGCGCTACCCGCGCATCAGATGGGTCCTGAGCCATCTTGGCGGAGCGATTCCGTATCTGGCCGAGCGTCTCGACCGCGGCTGGAGCGCATTCCCCGATTGTCGCGCGCACATTTCCGAGCCGCCGAGCTCTTATCTGCGCCGGTTCTATTTCGACACGGTGAACTTCGATGTGAATGCTTTACGGCTCGCAGTCGACTTTGCCGGCGCGAGTCAGATTCTCGCGGGCAGCGATTACCCGCACCAGATCGGGAGCATCCCCTCGATGAAGGAGAGTCTCGCCGCGCTTCGTGTGTCCGCTGAGGAGCGAGCGCTTATTCTTGGCGGGAACGCTCGGGCGTTGTACCGGCTTCAGTGAACCGCACCTGAGGCGGTCAGCTGGCCTCAGCCTGCGAAGGTGTCACACGCCTTCGGATCCCCGGAATCGAAGCCCCGACGGAACCACTGGGCGCGCTGCGCCGCCGAGCCGTGCGTGAAGTCGTCGACGTTAATCCGGCCACTCGTGCGCTGCTGAATTCGATCGTCGCCCACCGCTGACGCAGCTGTCAACGCCTCGTTCACGTCGCCTTCCTCGAGCAGCTGCCGCCGATTCGTCGAGTGTGCCCAGATACCGGCGAAGCAATCGGCCTGGAGCTCCATTCTCACCGAGAGCTGGTTCGCAATGTCCGGCCTCGACTGCTGCTCCTGACGCACCTGCTGGTCGACACCCATCAGATGCTGAACATGATGGCCTAGCTCGTGGGCAAGGACGTACGCCTGCGCAAAATCGCCCGACGCGCCGAATCGCTTCTGCAGCTCGTCATAAAAGCCCAGGTCTACGTACACCTTCTCATCGAGCGGACAGTAGAACGGCCCCATCGCCGATTGAGCCATTCCGCATCCCGATGAAGTCGAGTTCCTGAACAGCACGAGATTCGCCGGACGGAACTGAGCGTTGTATTTCGGGAGTATCTGCGACCATGTCGTCTGCACATCGTCGAGAACCACTGAGACGAATTGAACCTGCGGCTCTTCGCGTGCCGAATCCTCGGCGCTCATCGGCGTGTTGGGGGCCACTCCCGGCTCGACCCCGAGGTCCTGAAAGAGGTTCCTGCCGGTGAGGAGGCTGAGAGCGAGGACAACCACCGTCCCGCCGATCCCAAGCCCGCGCCCGAGTCCACCGCCGGATCTGCGGTCTTCAAGGTTTCCACTCCGTCCGCTCGGCGTCCATTTCATCGTCAGGGCCCTCGGTAATTGACGCGATCGTACAACCGCAGAGAGAAAGCAAGAATCTCGCCTATGTTTCCCGATCGGCGTACGGATGCCGCGCCCTAGCCCGGCCGCGGCTCATTTCACACCTTATCGATGGCTCGAGAACGGGGATGCATGTCCAAGCAGGAGCCGCAGTTCAGCTATGACGAGATCGCGGAAGCCTACGCTTCCGGTGTAGACAGCGCTCCCTACAACGCGTTCTACGAGCGGCCCGCAACTCTCGCCCTCGTGCCCGACGTCGCAGGCTCACACATCCTCGACGCCGGCTGCGGCTCGGGTTTTTACACCGAGGAGCTTCTCAAACGCGGCGCTCGCGTTTCGGCGATCGACGGAAGCGTGGAAATGACAAAGCACGCCGAGCAGAGGTTGAAGGATCTGGGTCTGCTCGATATGACCTCGCAACCTCCGCATCCCGGACAGGCTTCGGTTCGGGTCGCCGACCTGACGAAGCCCTTCGAGTTTCTCGAAGACGCAAGCGTGGATGGCGTCCTGTCGGCGCTGGTGCTCCACTATCTGCGTGACTGGGGTCCTACGCTCGGTGAATTCCGCCGCATTCTCAAGCCGTGTGGTTGGCTGCTCTTTTCCACTCACCACCCGGCGACCGAAGCGTTGACCTTCGACGTCGCCAACTACTTCGAGACAGAGCAGCTGGAAGATTACTGGAGCTGGGTGGGCAGCGTGCGTTTCTACCGCCGGCCTCTGACCGCGATCGTTGGCGCGTTTACCGACGCAGGTTTTGTCATCGACCGCGTTGTAGAGCCGCGTCCGACCGAATGGTTTCGCGAGGAGAAACCGGACGCGTACGCGCGCCTGCTCAAGCACCCGCAGTTCCTGATCATCCGGGCCAAGCCGAACGGCGGTATCCCTGCCGGCAGTGCCCCCCGGCTGCGGCGTGAGCCGTAAAATTTCGACCGAATCAATACGTCAACCGGAGATACGATGCCGATCTCGATCCTTGTCCTTCTTCTGCTGGTAGTGGCGGTTGTCGTCGTCGCCGTTTCGGTGCAGCGCCGTGGCGGTCAGACTTCGACTGGAATGCAGACAACGGTCATCGTGGTGCTGCTTCTAATCGTGGTCGCGTTTCTCCTCTATCGCTTCGTTGGAGTGGGATAAGCAGCCCGTAGCATCGAGGACAATCGGTCAGGCTCACGATCAGGGAGTTCCGGCGAGCCACTGGTCGCGAAGCCGCCGCTGCCGCTCCGTGACGCGCGGAATTGGAATCAGCTCCCGGTGTGTGCCTCCGCGTTCAGCTTCGCGAGAGGCGGCGGCTCGAAAGTCGAAACACGCGCGCCGAAGAGGCACGCGTCGACATACGCGGGCTCGGACGGGGCGCACAAATTCCGGCGACCTTCGCTGTCGTTTCTCAGTGTCCCTATCTGTTCCCCAACCGCGTCGTAACACTTCACCTTGTTTGCTTCGGCGGTAATCTTGCGGCAGAACGAGAGGCCGTCGCTCGACCTGGCATTGAGGTCGACAAAATTTTTCACCACGCCTACGTAGCACCACGGCTGGTATTTTTTCGTCCCCAGGGAGCACATCTCGATTGCTTTGTCGTGATCCTGCAGCGAGTACGAGCTGATGTCGCGTCCCAGACTCTGGTAGCACACATAAACCATTTTTCCCGGCGCGCGGTCGCAGGTTTTTGCCGCGTCACCCATGTCGCCTCGGTTCAGATGCAGCATCACCGACGTCTGCATCTCATAACACGACGTCAGATACTTTCCCGGCATGATAGCGCATGGATACAGGGGATCCTTGGGATCCATGGCCTTGAACTTCGAGTGCGATCCGTGATCCATGCCCGCCATCTGACCGTCGTGCTTCGATCCGAGATCCTTCGCGGGATGATGCGGATTGGTGACATTCACGATGTTTTCCATGAATGCTCCGCCGTAGCATGAGCGGCGGTCCCACAGGTCGAGCAGCTGGTCGCAGCCCTCCAACGCCTTGGGCAGGTCGTGGTCATAGATCATCGTCAATCCATGGCCCTCTCCGTGGACACATTGAAAGAGAAGCCACCTGTCTGCGTTCGGACCGCGAAACGCGTTGCAGAGGTCGTTCACTTCTTTCGGCCCGATGGCTTTCGCCTCGTCGAAGTACGCCTGAATGACGCCGTGGTAGCAACCCGACTGGTTGCTCTCGTCGCACATCGCGAACGTTTTCGCGACGTCGTCGCCACGCTTGCCCGCTGTGATTCCAATGCCGTGCGCGAAGACGTGACCATCGCGCTTTACGTCCACATCGAGCGTCCCGAGCCGCGCCAGGGCGCCCATCGCAACGCGAACCTCTCCGCGCGCGGCAAGCGAGTCGAGGATCTTCGAGTAGCAGTCGACCTTCTTGTCAGCGCTGAGGGAGCCGCACCGCTGGTGACTGGAAAGGGCTATCGCCGTCGAGTCCATGGGACCTGCCACGGCTGTCGCAACACGGAGCGGGTTGACGCCGCTTCGCCCGAGCGCCCAGCCGCCGCCGAGGCTGACAAGGGCGACCAGCGCGACCGCCGGCCACATTATCCTGCTGTTGATATTACTCATCGGGGTGAAATCTCCGGCTCGATGTGGTGCGCGTCAGAGCGTCGGCCAAGTCCATTTGACATTGTCCGAATTTTAACCTCGTGACCAGCGTGAAGTCAGACGAGTGACGACTGTGGAGCACCATCTATTGTAGCTGGGGAGGCAGCTGGCGCGACATCATGAGAAGCCCCATTCATCGCCATCGCGCGCAGCTCCATGGACTCGATTATCCGGCGGCCGGCTGCATCGGCTACTGCGTGCTGGATGAGTACGCGCGCCACGTCTGTCGCGTGGATGGGACGGTAACGCGCAGGGAAAAGCGCGCGCAGGCCGCCGACTACCCGCTCGCCCAGACGGGGGCGCTCACGCTTGCCAACGAGCAGCGACGGTCGCGCAATGGTCAGCGACCGATATGGAAGCTCCGCAACCGCGTACTCCAGCTCGCCCTTCATGCGATTGTAGAAGAAGCGCGAGCCCGGATTGGCGCCGAGCGCGCTCACCAGCAGAAAATGGGAGACTCTCTTCTCGACTCCGAGGTGGGCGGCGGTCAACGGATAGAGGAGGTCAACAGCGCGGAAACGGGCGCGCGAGCCGGCGGCCTTCATCGTCGTCCCGAGGGCACAGATTATCTGGTCGACTGCAAACCACGAAGCCGCCGAAGTCAGGCGGTCGAAATCAACGAGATGGGTCTTGAGCTTGGGATGCGACGATGCTCCACTCAACGGCCTTCGCGAAAGGACCACGACCCGGCTGAAGGCATCGTTCTCCAGAAGAAGGCGAAGACATTCGCTGCCCACGAGGCCAGTGGCTCCAATCAGTAGAACCGAGCGATGCTCCCCCATACCAATGTGACGCGCATGACAGCACGGGGTTACATCTCCGCGAACGCCGAACGCCAGGGTCCTCTGACTTCCGGGGAAGGCTCCCGAAACCGCCGGCTCAGGCCCGCCCAGGGCAAGCCCGGCAGGCCGGGCTTCAACACTGTATTTTAGCCCCAAAAGGAGGCTCGACATGCACCCACTCGGTCACGCTCGTTGCAGGACTCTGGTTCTCTTCGCTGTGCTTTCTCTCGTGGCTACAAGCACTGCCTCAGGCCAGCGCCGGCGCACCGCCCTCGACGCCGTCGCGACTGCGATGGGAGGCAGGGCCCGCGTTTTGGCGGTCAAGTCTCTCTCGATGGTCGGTCGGGGCTCGACCTACAATCTTGGCCAGAACCCCGCTCCATTCGACTCGCTCCCCATGTTCGAGGTGACCGAGTTCCGGCGGATCTCGGATTTCGCGAACGGCCGATGGAGACTCGAGATCGCTCGCACTCCACGGTTCGTTACCGGCAATACCGCGTCGCAGCGCCTGACCAGTGCCGGTGACAAACAGCTTGGATTCGACGTGCTTGCCGATGGAAGCTCACGGATTGCTACAGGTCGCCTGCTGAGTGACCCGCGGAATGAGCTGGTGCACCACCCGATCGGCTTCCTGCAGACCGCTTTTTCGCCGAACTCGGTGGTCATTGATGCAGGGCGGCAGCAGGGGTTCCGGTATGTGCGAATGAACGCGTTGGGCAAGCGGTTCGGAATGCTCATCGATCCAACAACGAATCTGCCCGTCCGCATTCAGCAAATCGTCTATCACCCAATGCTGGGTGATGTGCTTCTCGAAACCGACCTCCATGACTGGCAGGACTTCGACGGACTCAAGCTTCCAGCGCGGCTCGTTCAGCGGCTGGACGAACGATGGACTCTCACCGACATCCGCCTTGCCAGCATACAGGTGAATCCCACCGACATCCCGGACCTTGCGGCACCGGCGGAATTGCGCGCGGCGCCGGCTCCGGCGCCGGTCGCACCGACTATTGTGGTCACCGAGCCTGCGCCCGGTGTGTGGCTGCTGGCGGGCCAGTCGCATCACAGCGTGGCGATCGAGATGGCGGACCATCTGCTGCTCGTCGAGGCACCACAGAACGAGGCGCGCACTCTCGCGGTGATTCAGCGAGCCCGGACGCTCGCACCGGGCAAGCCTGTTCGCGCGGTGATCAACACTCATCATCATTTCGATCATGCAGGCGGGCTGCGCGCGGCAATCTCGGAGGGGCTGACTGTAATCACGCACGAGCTGAACAAGCCGTTGTTCGATTCACTGGCTCTTCGGCGACATACGATCGTTCAGGACGCGCTGTCGAGGAACCAGCGTGCGCCGCGCATCGAGGGAGTCGGGGCAAAGCGAGTGATCACCGATGGCACCCGCACGGTGGAGCTGCATCACCTCACCCGAAACCTGCACTCCAAATCGATGCTCGTCGTGTACCTGCCCAAGGAGAGGATGTTGATCGAGGCGGATGTGTACAGCCCGCCGGCAACGCCGCCTGCGGCAGGAGCGCCGCCGCCTGTCTTCCCGCATGCATCGAACCTCGTTCAAAACATCGAGACGCTGGGGCTGGCAGTGGACACGATTGTCCCGATTCATGGGCGAGTCGTTCCGATGAGTGATTTGCGTGCGGCGGCTCAGACAGCACCTCCACGAGAGTAGGAAAGAGGATCCTGTCGGTGAACATTGTCCTGGAGGTCTACTGATGGTCGCCGCGATGCCGCAGGACAACAGCCTTGGAGATGCGCTGGTTCAGCACTCTCGGCGCGCTTCGATCCGGCGACTCACTCTCGATGCCACGGGAGGGCTACTTACGGTCGCGTTAGCGGCTGCGTGGAGACCGCCAGGCTGGATAGTGTTGGTAAGTGCCGCTTTATGCTTTGCAGCTTTCGGCGCCTGGGCTCTGGCCGACCGCGTGCTCGAGCCTCCGGGTCGGGTCAGCAATAGCGCAATTGCAGCGTCACTCGTGATTCTCCGAACAGTCGCAATCGCCGTTGGCATTGCGGCATTTCTCATTCTTGTCTTCGGTAGCTTAGAGATCGCGATGGGAACCTTCATCCACTAAGAGACTGTAACTGCCAACCGCTGCGAGAATTTCCCTTTGATCACGGGAGCCTCCGATACGCCGCAAAACAGAACGGCTCACCCGATATAGGTGAGCCGTTTTCACGTTTTGTTGGCTGTCGATCCGCTAGATCCGCCTAATCGTCGTTCAGCCTTCGACTTCCTCGAACGTCGCTGGAACCGGCACAGGAATCGGATCGGAGAGATTGTAGTCGTCGGTCTCCATTGGTATGACCTTCGACGGAGTCTCCGGACGCTCCTGACCCTCGGGAATGTTCGTCACAGCGAGCACGATGCGGCGCTGAATGGGATCGACCTCGAGGACACGAACACCCAGCTTCATCCCTTCCCACACGATGTCCGCGGGACTGCTCACCGGCTCACCGAAGTTGAGCTGGCTCACCGGAACAAAACCTTCGATGTCGTTGCCGATGTCGACGACAACACCTTTGTCCATGAGACGCACGACCGTTCCGTCGAGCTCGGTTCCGACCGGATATGTCTCACCGATCTTGAGCCACGGATCTTCCTGCGCCTGCTTGAGGCCAAGCGAGATGCGCTTGTTGTCGCCGTCGATATTCAGAATCACGACGTCCACACTGTCGCCCTTCTTCACCACCTCCGACGGATGCTGCACGCGCTTGGTCCACGACATGTCCGAGATGTGAATCAGACCGTCGATTCCCGGCTCGATCTCGACGAATGCACCGAAGCTCGTGAGGTTCCGAACCTTTCCGCTGAGCCGCGTGCCGATTGGATACTTCTGCGGCAGCATCATCCATGGATCCTGCTCGGTCTGCTTCATCCCCAGCGAGATCTTCTCTTCGCTGGGATCGACCTTGAGCACGACTGCCTCGATGGTCTCACCAATCGAGACAAGCTTCGACGGATGACGAACGTTGCGAGTCCAGCTCATCTCGCTGATGTGCACCAGACCTTCGATGCCCGGCTCGAGCTCGATGAACGCGCCGTAGTTCGTGATCGACACAACTTTGCCCGACACGCGCGTGCCGACAGGATACTTCTCCGCGACGTCCTTCCACGGATAGCTCTGCAGCTGCTTCAAGCCGAGTGAGATTCGCTCGCGTTCCCAGTCGATATCGAGAACCTTGACCTCGAGCTCCTGACCGATATGAACCATCTCGGAAGGATGTTGAATGCGCCCGTACGACATGTCGGTGATGTGGAGCAGTCCGTCAACACCGCCAAGATCGATGAATGCGCCGAAGTCGGTGATGTTCTTGACGACGCCTTTCCGGACCTGATCCTTCTGCAGGTCCTTCATGAGCTTGTCGCGCTTCCCCGCTCTCTCCTGCTCCAGGATCACCCGGCGCGAGACGACGATGTTCCGCCGGCGCTTGTTGAGCTTGATGATCTTGAACTCGAACGACTGCCCGAGAAGCTCGTCGACATTGGGGACGCGGCGGAGTGCGATCTGCGATCCGGGAAGGAATGCGTCCACTCCCATGAGATCGACGACGACTCCACCCTTGATTTTCTTGACGAGCGTTCCCGCGACAGGCTGATCGTTTTCGTACGCGACGCGGATGCGCTCCCAAACGCGCATGAAATCGGCTTTCTTCTTGGAGAGGACGACGGAGCCTTCCATGTCCTCCAGGTGCTCGAGGAGAACTTCGACTTCGTCGCCTGGCTTCAGGTCGGGGAGGTCCTTGAACTCTTCGAGCGGGATCGTGCCCTCTGACTTGAATCCGATGTCGAGGACCACGAGGTTGTCGCGGATATCCAGCACACGGGATTTGACGATCTCGCCTTCTTCGATCGAGGCCATCGTCCCGTTGTACATCGCCATCATTGATTCGAGCTCGTCGGGCGAGTAGTCGTCTTCGTCGTAGAGCTCGGGTCTGAGGTTGGCAAGCGGGCGGAGCTGAGCTCTCTGCAGATCGCGCTTTTCTCGCGCGGTCAGCGCCGTGCCGGTAGGGGTTGTGGTTTCGGTGTCCAGATCTGGCATTCTACTGGGAAAAGGGTTGAGGGATTGACGTTCTTGTACAGCCTTGAAGTATAGACGTTCGAGAGGGCAAATACAACATTTGCACGCAGTTAAGCCCTGCTCCC
Source organism: Gemmatimonadaceae bacterium (assembly GCA_035633115.1). Lineage (NCBI taxonomy): Bacteria > Pseudomonadati > Gemmatimonadota > Gemmatimonadia > Gemmatimonadales > Gemmatimonadaceae > Gemmatimonadaceae bacterium. The sequence continues at coordinate 54,022 of DASQFN010000073.1, forward strand.
GCCGCCTTGGACCGCAGTAGGTCAACGGAGAAAATCACGTGAGAGGCACGAGGATTCCAGAACATCGCAGCTTCACGGGCGTCTCTCTGGAAGACGTCAGGGCGGCGCGCGATCGCGTGGCCGGCGTGGCGCTGCGGACGCCACTGATACGCCTGCCCATCGATGCAGACAACCGTGAGGTATTTCTCAAGCTCGAGAACCTTCAGCCGATCGGTTCGTTCAAGATCCGCGGTGCTGCAAATGCAATGGCACTTGCCGACGATTCAGCACTCGCGAACGGCGTGTACACAGCGAGCGCAGGCAACATGGCACAGGGTGTTGCGTGGTGCGCGCGTGAGCGAGGTGTCCGCTGCCGGGTAATCGTGCCTGACCACGCGCCCAGGACGAAAACCGACGCAATCGAGCGGCTGGGCGGCGAGGTCATCAAGGTTCCGTTCGAACAATGGTGGGAGACGCTCGTCAATCACGGATCGCCCGGGATGGATGGGCTTTTCATTCATCCATTCGCCGACGAAGGGGTGATGGCGGGCAATGGTACGATCGCGCTCGAGATTTTCGACGATCTCGATCATGTCGACGCGATCGTCGCTCCTTACGGCGGGGGCGGGCTGTCGTGCGGAATTGCGTCGGTCTCACGCGTCGTTAGTCCTCACACGAAGGTCTACGCCGTTGAAGTCGAGACGGCAGCTCCTCTCACAGCCTCGTTCGCGGCAGGCAGGCCGACGCCCGTGAACTACACGCGAACGTTCATAGACGGCATGGGGAGCGGCGCCGTGTCGGAGGAGATGTGGCCACTGGTGAAATCGCTCCTGGCCGGAACGATTGTCGTGACGGTCGCACAGGTCGCCGCAGCGGTGAAGCTGCTGGCCGAGCGTTGTCGCGTGATCGCCGAAGGTGCTGGCGCGGCGCCCGTCGCCGCCACGCTGTCCGGAATGCTCGAAGCCAAGCGCATTGTTTGCATCGTCAGCGGCGGCAATATCGACACAGAAAAGCTGAGGGTAATTCTGCGAGGCGACGTACCATGACAAATTCCCGTGATCCCACACCGGAGTTTCGTCAATGTCAGCTGCTGCATCCGAAGTCGAGTACTACCCCTTTCCTGCAAAAACATCGCTCCCCTTCTCGGCGGCGGTCCGCGTCGGGAACCTGCTGTTCCTCTCGGGACAGATGGGCACAAACGACAGGACTGAGATAGTTCCAGGTGGAATCGAAGCGGAAACGCGACAGACGTTCGCCAATATGAAAGCGATTCTGGAGCGACACGGCTCGTCGCTCGACCGCGCAGTGAAATGCACGGTGATGCTGGCCGACATGGCCGAATGGCCGGCAATGAACGCTGTATACGTCAAGCATTTCCCCAATCATCTCCCGGCGCGCAGCGCTTTTGGCGCCTCAGCGCTCGCACTCGGCGGCCGCGTAGAGATCGAGTGTATCGCGACGGTGGACGCGTAAGTCCAATAGATGCAGATCGAGATTCGCCAGGAACCGCGCTGGCCGAAAGACGAGATTCAATTTCTCTGGTACAAGGATCTCGGGAACAGTCCCGACAGACCGAACAGCTAGCCGCGGATGTCGACCGGAACTCCCAGGAACTCGCCGTAGCGCGTGGCTGCGGCGATTACTTCCTTCCGCTCAGCACGCGTGACTTGCATAACGAGATTCAATGCAACGGAGACGCGGTCCTTCGTGACGCTGCGTGTCCACCCGCCAACCAGTTGCCCATCGATCATGATAAGATTTGCGATGAACGATTGGCTCGGCGGCTTCACACGCGACTTTCTCAGTCGCTCTCCGATTGCGCTGCGATCCTTGAAGCCGATGAAATACTCGTCGTAGTTCGGCAACAGATGCGCGATCGGAGCCCGCTTCACCTTTTCAGATACCGACTCGCCGAACCAGTAAGTCTGATTGCCTTCGGCATGCCGCTCGAGATTCTCGCCGGCCAGCTGAATAGCTCGCTTCACATCGGCTGCTGCAAGCCCTGACCACCACGAGAAGTCTTTCGACGTCGCCGGACCGCGCGTCGTAAAATAGATCTTTGCAAGCCTGAGGAGTGCTTCGTCGCGATCAATCACCGGCGTCGCCGGGGCACGCTCATCGAGAAGCGCGTAGGTGAACTGCTTGCCGCGCCGGGCACCGCTGCAAATGACCGCATCCAGCTCAGCCTGCATCATCAGATGCGCCAGACGCTGGGTCCCGGTTACGTCGATTCCCGCCTTGCGCAAAACCTGCGAGAGCTCCGTGCGCGTAAACTGTCTGCCTCCCTCCAGAGCTCTGGCGATCGCGCGATTGCTGCGGCGAAACACGGTGGAATCGAGCTCCAGCTTGCGATGTACGACGCCATCGCTGCGCTGACGCGTGGCGCTGTCAGCGTGAGCATCCAGCGAATGTCCTTCGGAACGACAAAATGCCACGTCGGACGAAGAACGTGCGTGCGCAGAATCGATCCTCGCGTCATTTCCTTCTCGACGGTCTCGTCGACAGCGCCAAGGGTGCGTTGAGCGAGCGCCCATTTCGCACCCGGATAATCCTGCGCCTGAACAGCGCCAAGCGTCGCCACCACCGCGCTGGGCGTCGCAAGGCGAGGTCCGGTCAGATGCTGATTTGCCAGTCGCTGTCTCGCGATGTCCGTCAGCTTCAAGCGAGTGCGCCTTCGAACCGCAGCCTTCGTCCGAATTCACGCCGGAGCAGCAACATGCTGACCGTCAGCTGCACAAGCACTGCGCCGACCGAGAGATACCAGATCCAGTTGAGCTCGAATCCGGGTTGCCGCGACAGAATTACTGCAGGAATCGCAACGAGAACGATTCGCACGGCAGATGAGACCAGTGATGGCACCGTGTTGCCCATCGCCTGGAACATGCTCGAGGCGACGAAGAGGAGGCCCGACGGCACGAACGTCAACGATACGATGCGAAGATATTCTTCGCCCACCGCGATCACGGATGGGTCCTTCGAGAATAACCCAACGAGTGAAGCAGCAACGACGTTACAGACAATCGCCCAGAACAGCATCCACACTCCGGCCATCAGCGCCCCGTCGCGGAACGTTGCCTTTACACGCTCGGCCTCTCGGGCGCCGAAGTTTTGTCCCGCTACCGGCGCAACGGAGAATCCCAGCGCGACCACCGGCATGAATCCGGCCTGCACGATGCGCATTCCTATTCCGAAAGCCGCTTGCGCCGCGGCGCCAAACTGCCGCGTGAGGGAGTAAACGATGAACAGATACACCGCCATGAGACCGAACTCGAAGCCGGCAGGAAGCCCGATACCGAGCATCTTCCTCCAGAGATCGAATCGCGGCTTCCAGTCGGCGACGACGAATTGCAGAAACGCGTCCTTGGGAAGGAAGTACATCGCCAGCCAGACGACACCGATGGCAATCGCGATCAGCGACGCTATCGCCGCGCCGGCAACGCCGAGCGCGTAGCCGGTTCCCCATCCGAAGATCAGGAAGGGAGCGAGGATCATGTTGATCACAACCGTCGCCGACGAGACCACCATGCCCGGCTTGAAGTTGCCCGCGGCGCGAAGGGCCGAGCTCATCGCTACCAGAGCGAACTGCAGGGCCATCGCCGGAATGAACCAGAGTAGATAATCGCCGGCCAGTGACGCCGTCGTGGCGTCGGCGCTCATGGCTATCGAGTAAGGCATGCGCCCGATGAGACCCACGATGAGAAACACGACCCCCGTCACCATGGCCAGGACCTGCGACTGGTTGAACAGGATGAGCGCCTGATCGTGGTCCTTTCTGCCCACCGCGTGTGAGATGACCGCCGTGGTGCCCACGCCGAGCATCTGGGTCAGGGCGAGAACGATGAAGGTCAGATTGCCGGCAATGCCGACGGCAGCGACGGCCTCAGTTCCGAGCCGCCCAACCCAGTACAGATCGATCAGAAAGTACAGAGTTTGAAAAATCATCGTCACGAGCATGAAGCTCATGGTCTTGAGCAGATGACGGGTGATGGGACCCGTCGTCATGTCCTGCATGCCGCGCGTCGATCTCGCAGGACTCGGCGCCGGTGGTGAGACCGCCGGTAGCGCTTGCTCGCGTGTTGCGGTTGCGTCTGTATCCATTGTCATCCGGTCAGCGGAGGCAGGCGTTGGCAGCGGTTTCGGCAGCCGTTTCGGCAGCGGGGCAAGTTAAGCGGATTCTCTCTCGCGCAGCAATTCGGCCGCGCGGAACAGTCCACGCTTGTCGGCTCGATCGGCAGCGCTGTGTCCGTCCTTGTTTCTGATCGACGGGTCGGCGCCGTTGGCAAGAAACAGATCGATGATTTCGAGCGCCGGCGGCTCGTCGTCGGGCAGCCACATGAGGGGCGTGCTCTGGCCGCTGCCAACCACACGCCCAAGCTGAGGCTCGCTCGCCATCACGTCACGCAAGCGCTCGACGTTACCAGTGAACGTGAGATTCCAGACGTCCCGGCTCACTCGTCCGAGCAGCTCGATCATGCGCAGGCTTTGCGAGTACACCGCCGCACCCAGCGGAGTGTTGCCCCAGGCCGACTCGATCGGGTCGACTTCCGCGCCGCGCCCGATGAGGAGGCCGCCTGCGCGCAAGGAATCGTTGTATGCCGCGATGTGCAACGGCCGCTGTTTTGTCTCGTCCTCGACGTCCGGCGACATTCCAAGATCGAGGAGGAGCTCGACGACCTCCACACGATCCCGTTTTGTGGCGGCGAAGATAGGCGCAGCCGAACGAAGATAATCCGGATGCGTGAACAGCATCGATTGTGCTTCGTCGCGATCGCGCCGAAAACACGCGGCTGTGAACGCTTCGATTCCTTCGAGAGCGACCGTACTCGGCGCCGCTCCATAGCGGACCAGCAGGTTTGCCATCTCCGTGAACCCATTTCTCACGGCCTCGTCGTGAAGGCTTCGCTTCGACATTCTCGGGTCCTGCGGCGGCCGCGCATTCGGGCTCGCGCCGTGCGCGAGGACCCATTCAGCAAGCTCGCGATCGTTGTTCTTCATCGCGACGTCCAGGAAAAAGCGAGCCCCCGAACCGTAAGCGCCCATGTCGAGCATCGACCACTGTGGATCGGCCCAGTCGGCCTTGCGACCGAGCCGAACCGAGTGCTCGTAGATCAGCTGAAGCAGCCAGAGTACGTCGCCGTGAAAATGTGTGTTGTAAGCGACCTGCATGTCGTACGGCTCGGCGCCGCGATCGAGCAGCAACCGAACGAGTGCGTCACGCTGAAGATGAGGTGGACGGTCTTCCTCGCCTTCCCCGATCACTCCAACGAGCGGCGTGTATCGGCTGTCGCCGGCCATGAAGTACGCGTTTGGATCTGCGCCGGCATCGAGAAGCGCGCGCGCGATTGCGACCGCATCGTCGTTTGTCGCTCGGAGAGGAAGCCGCGCAAAGCAAAGGTAAAGGAGCGGCTCCCATCCTTTGGGACCGATCTCTCTGAACAAATCCCCCGCGCGGCCTGGGCCAGACCGATCGGACGCGGCGAGGTCGTTTTTCTCCGACGCAGCTCCGCCTCGCTCCGCGAGCAGGCGCTCGACTTCCGGCAGATCGCCACAGACCACGACTGTGTGGATCCTTTCGCGCGCGACTTCAGGATGCCGCTCGAGAATGCGCATCGCGGTGTGCTGCGCCATGACGTGTGCCGGACCGCCGCGCACGTGATGATCGGGACACGCATTCTCCAGAAACCAGTGAACGAGTTCGGCACGAGTCTTTCCGGCGGCCGAATCGCCGGTCACGCTGCGCTTCACATCGGCCCAGCCGGAGAATCCGTGCTCGCGCGCGAGCGCGTACTGAACGTCGCGCAGAGTCGGTTCAGTTGGTGCGCTCGGAAAGGCTTGATCGAAACGACTGCGAGCTTCTGCGTTGTTTGCGTGAAGCTCCTTGAGCCAGCGCTTCGCTTCCCTCTTCAGGTTCTCGAGGGTGCTCCTGGACGTGAGCTGCCTGGACATACCTTCCTCCCGTGGCTGCCTGAAGTCCGCTGAATTACAGGCCGGAAGAAGGCTCGACGATCATACCGTGAACCCGACTGGGTGGGAGTAGTCCCCCTTGCCGCGGACAGGAGGCGACCCAGCTCGCTCTAGGAGAAGAATTTCAGGGAAAGTCCGAAAAGTCAACGTAGAAAGGCACAGATCTGCGATTTTCGATGCTGCCGTTGTTATTTCGCGCCGTGTTGCTGCAGCAGTGCAACGACATCAGCGTGGCCTCGCCGTTTCGCCCACGCCAGCGGCGTGGCCCACGGCGGATCGTCCGGCAGGTTTGGCTTAGCACCGCGTCGCAGGAACAGCTCGACCATCGCGACGTTTCCGTATTTTGCGCCAACGCCTAGCGGTGTGGAGCAAATGTCTTCGTCGCGCGCATGAAGATCGGCGCCGTGATCGATGAAGAGCTCCGCCATTTCAACGTCTCTGGATCTCGCGAGGTGGTGCAGCGCCGTGACACCGAGCCAGTTCGGCCTGTTGGGATCCATACCCTGCTCAAACAGGTACTCAGTCAATTCACGTGTCTTCGCGGCCACGGTCACACGCTTCGCCAGGTCTGGCTCGTAGAGAAGCATGAGCCGAACGAATGCGTCGTGCCCCTCGTCAGCAGCGTTTCGAAACGCTTCTTCATCGTCGGCGAGCTCGGGATTGACCGCAAGGACAGCAGCGGCTGTCTGAAGATCTCCGTAGTAGGCGAGCAAATGCAGCCGGCGCGCAGCTCCATGGGAGCAGAGGAGCTCGATCATGCTCTGGTCGCCGTTCATCAATGCAATGCTCAGGACGTCGCCCGAGCTTTCGAGCTCGGCATTCGGATCCGCGCCGCTCGCGAGCAGAAGCGTTGCAACTTCGAAGTGTCGTCCGTAAACCGCCGAATAGAGCGCACCTCCGCGCGGGGCAATCCCCTCCTCCGGCAGATTCGGATCGGCCCCTCTTTCCAGCAGGAGCTTTACGATCTCGAGGTGACCCCTGGCAGCTGCGTTGCGAAGCGGCGACCCCGAGCCCAGGTAGCCTGAGACGTAGTCGTCGAGACGATTCACGCGCGACGGATCCTCATCGATCAGCTCTCTCACACGATCGACGTTTTCCGTATGCGCCGCCGTGCATATGTCGCAGTACGCGCCACACGAGAGCAGGTGTTGGAGTGCTTCTCCCGGCGTAGTGGTCGTCGCTTCAGGCACGTCCCGCCAGCCGCGGTAACTGTAGTCGCCGTTGAAGAGTTGAACTGGACGAGCGCCGTCGGAACGCTTCGCGTCGATGTCAGCGCCGCGCGCCAGAAGCTCGTCGATCACATCGAGCTGACGCGTCATCGCTGCCCAGTGGATCGGCTGATTGCCGTGCAAATCGGCGGCGTGAAGGAGGTCAGGCGACGCATCGAGGAGGGCCCGAACTTTCGGCAGATCGCGCTCGCGGATCGCTGAGGCTACAACTTCTCCCCTGGGTGCTCCATGCGCGCGGGCGAGCGCCTTCTCCAGCAGAGTCAGCATCTCGGCATGACCGCGGTCGAGAGCGACGTCGGGCAGCGTGTCGCTGCCCCACGCGTTCACTGGATCGGCGCCGTTCTCGAGCAGGAATTCGGCGACCTCGAGCTGATTCTCCCGGACGGCAAAATACATCGGTCTCCGGTACGCGTACGCTCCACGCACGAGAGACGGGTCCTTGCGCAGCAGCCGTTTGACGCTGACCAGATCGCCGGAGGCGGAGGCGCGGAACATCTCCCAGACGTCGGTGCCTCTGCCCGTTGACCAGAGAAGTGGCTCGTCCTTTCGTAGCTCCCGAGGTTGGATCATCCGCAATGAGTCCAGAGCGGCGCGTGCTTTCGCGGCGTCAGGTACGTCACAATCGCGGATGAATGCACATCAGAGCTCAGCTGGCGTCGCTCGATCCTCATGCCGCAATTTATTGAGACATCTCTCGACGTGTGGAGGAGCCGCACCATGGGAACTGAAACGAGCACAGCATCGAATGTGAAGCAGGCTGTTCCATTTTTCGGCGTCGAGGACATGAAGGAATCGCTCCGCTTCTACCTGGACGGACTCGGGTTCGAGATGAAGATAAAATGGGAACCCGACGGCGTTCTGCGGTGGTGCTGGCTTCAGCTGGGTGATGCGTCGCTCATGCTTCAGGAGTTCTGGAAGGACGGACGTCACGCCGGGAGGCCCGAAGGAAAGCTGGGCCAGGGCGTGTCGATCTGCTTTGTCTGCGATGATGCGCTCGCTATCTACCGCGAGATCAAGTCGCGGGGAATCGATGCCTCGCGGCCGTTCGTGGGCAACGGAATGTGGGTCACAACCGTTCGTGACCCCGACGGGTATCGGATCGATTTCGAGAGCTACACGGACGTACCCGAAGAGACTGTCCTGGCCGAGTGACTGCGGATTAACTGCGCGCCAGCTCTACGATCTTTGCAATCTGCTCTGCCTGCGTCAGGCGAGTCGTATCAATCACCACCGCGTCCGCGGCCTTCACGCTCTGCGACGCATCGAGCTCGTCGCGCAGTAGAATCCTGGCCGTCTCATCGAAAAGCTCCTCCTCGGTTGGCTCGCGCCCCGTCCGCTCGAGTACACGGCGCCTCGCTCTCTCCTCCGCGTCCGCTACAAGGAAGATCTTGAGCTTTGCAGCCGGGAAGACGACGGTCCCGATGTCACGACCGTCGACTACTACGTCGTAATCTTTCGCAGTTGCGCGCACCTGCGCGTTCACCCATTCGCGAACCCGTGGCATTTTCGCGACTGTCGACACGCGATGCGTCACCGCATCGCCGCGCATCTCGTCGTCCGCTGGCCGCCCGTTGAGATGTGGTACGAAGCCATTCTCGACCGGAGAGAGTGAAACGGAGCGCGCTGAGTCGAGAACAGAATCTTCCGACCATGTCGAAGCATCGCTGTCCCGTCGTAACCGTGCGGCTGTTGCCGCTCTGTAGAGCGAGCCTGAATCCACGTGCCGGAACCCCAGCTCGCGAGCTACGGCCTTGGCGGTGGACGATTTGCCTGACGCGGCCGGACCATCGATCGCAATTGCCGTCCGGGGTGTGCTCATCGCCGGCAAATATATCCCGGACAGTTCGCCCTATTGCACGAGTGCAGCGACATCGCTCCAGAACGTAGGGTACGATATGTCCACGCAATCCCGGTCATCCACCTCGATGTCGTTTCCGTCGACCCATCCAATCACCCCGAAGGCCATGGCAATGCGATGGTCGCCCTGCGTCGCCACCCTCCCACGCAGGGGACGCCGTCCCGCCGAGATCCTGAACCCGTCGCGACGCTCTTCGGCCTGAGCTCCGATTGCGCGCAGGTTGGAGACCACTGCAGAGATTCGGTCGCTCTCCTTCACGCGCAATTCTTCCGCGCCCGATACGTCGAGATCGACTCCACTCGCCGCCGCAACGCAGGCGAGCAGCGGTAGCTCGTCGATCATCGCGGGCACTTCGTCTGCTCCAACGCGAATTCCATGCAGCTTTCTCGGAGCGACTACGACGGTCCCGGTTTCTTCTCCCGCGACTTTGCGCTTCTCGATGAATCGAACCGAGCCCCCCATGCGCGCGAGAACCGTCAGAAATCCGGTTCGCGTCGGATTCACGCAGACGCCCGGAATACGAACCTCGCCTTCGTCGGCAAGTGCGCCGAGCGCGACGAGGTATGCCGCCGAGGATGGATCAGCGGGGACGGTCAGGCGGAGCGGCTCGATCTCCGCCACCGGAGTAAGTGTGACACTTGCCTCGGTGATAGTCAGCGGAACTCCGACCGACGCCAGCATCCTCTCCGTATGATCGCGCGAGCGGCGCGCCTCACGCACCGTCACACTGACTCCGCCGAGCAACCCGGCGAACAGAATCGCACTCTTGGTCTGCGCGCTCGATGCTCGCGTGTTCCACGCGATCCCCGAGAGGTCACCGCCGTAGACTGTCATCGGCAGCCCGTCGTCGCGCTCGAATTCGATGCGAGCGCCCATTGCAGTCAGCGGCTCGGTCACTCGCCTCATGGGGCGGCGACTGAGACTCGGATCACCCTCGAGCCGCGTCGCGAATGGTGACGCCGCGACGACTCCAGCGAGCATTCTCGCCGTCGTGCCGCTGTTTCCGCATTGGAGCGCGAGGCCCGGCTCACGAAGCCCGCCGAATCCCACGCCCTCGATTACGACCTCGTCGGCCAGAGCCGGAATTGAAACACCGAGCACGCGAAGCACACTCGCTGTGGATTCCACGTCGGCAGAACGGAGCAGATTTGTGATGTGAGATCCGCCGCTGGCAATGGCAGCACAAATGAGCGCACGGTGGGATATCGATTTGTCACCCGGCACCCGCACGGTGCCGCGCGCCTTCATCGAAGCCAGCTCTCCAGCGCCGTGGCATGATCAGTCTTTTCGTCCCGGTACTTCACGATCACTGGTGTCTGCAGAGACAGCCGCTCCTCTTCTCCCCAGCCGCCTTTGATGCGACGTGCACCAGGGACGACCACCGCCCCGGAGGGAATTTCGAGCGATCTCTCACCTTCAGCCCGATAGATCTCTTCCCGCACGAGGTCATAGACCGGCGTGCCGCGCGTAAGCACTACTCCGGCGCCAATCACAGCACGGGACCGCACAACGGTTCCCTCGAAGATCCCGCAGTTCCCACCCACGATGACGTCGTCCTCGATCACGACCGGGACGGCGTTCACCGGCTCGAGCACTCCCCCGATCTGAGCCGCCGCGCTGAGATGCACGCGCTCGCCAATCTGCGCGCACGAGCCGACGAGCGCATGCGAGTCCACCATGGTTCCGGCGCCGACATAGGCGCCGACGTTGATGTACATCGGCGGCATGCAGACCACACCTGGTGCGACGTAGGTCCCTCGACGAATGGATGATCCGCCGGGCACTACGCGAACATTGTCGCGGAGCGTCAGCTCTCGCAGTGGGAAAATATCCTTGTCGAAAAAGCTGAACGCCGCGCTTTGCGAGCCGGGCACCTCGTCCGGCGACATGTCGATCAGCTTCCCAATTCGGAATCCGAGAAGTATGCCTCGCTTGACCCACGGAACCGCGGACCACTTGCCATTGGCGTCGCGCTCGGCGGAGCGCACCTCACCGCTTTCGAGAAGCTGGAGCAGCTCTTCGACAGCGGGGCGGGTGTCGGGCGAGTGGTCAGCCGTCGACGCCGATGCGGCGCTCTCGATGCGCTGCTCGAGCGACTCGAGCGTTGACGACGTATTGCCCGCGGGCGTTGGACTCACTCTCTTGCGAGGGCGCCGACTGCCTCGAGACTCGACCTCAACAACTTGCTGTGGGTGTCGGCAAGCGGCACGAGCGGAAGCCGCAGAACGTTCTTCATCCTGCCCATCAGTGCCAACGCGGCTTTCGACGGAATCGGATTCGATTCGACGAACGCGGCGGTCGTCCACGGCGCGAGACGATGCGAGAGGTTTCGCGCTTGTACGATGTCTCCAAGCGCCAGACACTCCGTGAGCTCCGACACCAGTCGCGGTACGACGTTCGAAGTGACTGAGATAACGCCGTCACCACCTTCTGCCATCACCGGCAGGGTAAGCGCGTCATCGCCGGAGAGGACGCGGAAGCCGGCCGGCCGATTCCGTATGATCTCGCCGATCTGCGCAAGATTTCCCGACGCTTCCTTGACCGCAACGATGTTTTCGTGCTCAGCGAGCTCGAGAGTTGTGGCAGCTTCGACATTGCTTCCGGTTCGGCCCGGCACGTTGTAAACGACGATGGGAATCTGTGCCGCGTCGGCGATTGCGCGGAAATGCGCGACGATCCCGCGCTGCGGCGGCTTATTGTACATCGGAGATGTGTGAAGCAGATGCGTTGCACCGGCTGCCTGCATCTCCCTGGACAACTCGATCGCCTTCTTCGTGTCGTTCGATCCCGCTCCGGCGACAATCGGGAGGCGCCGATCGGCCTGCTCGACAGTTATCTCGACAACACGCCGATGCTCCTCGAGCGACATCGTCGCTGCCTCGCCGGTGGACCCGCAGGGGACAAGAAAATGAACGTCCTCCGCGATCTGCCAGTCGACGAATGCGCGAAGAGCGCTCTCGTCGACGCCGCCACTCTCGGTGAAAGGAGTGACGAGCGCGGTACCGCAGCCCGTGAGGTGGCGCCGAGATCCAGGCATCCGCTCAGCCGCTGACACGTCGCGCCGTCCCGTCGCCGGCTTTGGTGAATCCAAGCACATCACGCATCGTGAAAACTCCCCCACCGTGCTTTCCGATGAGCCATTGAGCCGCACGTAGCGCGCCATCGGCGAAGACCCTTCTGTCGCGCGCCTCGTGCCGCAGAGTCATCTGCTCATAGGTACTGTCGAAGATCACCTCGTGCGTCCCAGGTACTGAGCCCGTACGGACGCTCGTGACTGGGACTTCCTTCCTCAGGCCCTTCTCCATGGCTTTCACGATTGCTAGCGCCGTTCCCGAGGGCGCGTCCTTCTTCGCCGAGTGGTGCGTCTCGACAACCGCCGCGGCGAACTCTGGCGCGGCAGCCATGATCTCACCCGCGCGGCGCGTGAGCTCAACGAACAGGTTCACGCCTACGGCAAAATTGGGAGCCCAGAGGACCGCGGCACCGGCCGCATTGGCCTCGTCGGTGATCATGGGCAGAGAATCGTACCAGCCTGTCGTGCCCACGACGACCGGAACCCTGGCAGCGATGCATGCGAGGATGTTCATCACCGCGGCACCGGGCTCCGTGAACTCGATTGCAACGTCCGGATCGCCGAGCGCGCGCTTCGTGATTCCTTTTCCGCTTTTGTTGTGGCCAGAGTCGAGCATCGCACAGACAGTCCACCCGCGCTCCTGCGCCATCTGAGCCACGATGCGACCCATTTTTCCGTCGCCGATAACCGCGATCTGAGGATCGTTCATGAAGCCTGCACCCCTTCCCTGTCGACTGTATGCGATGGCAGCTCCGCGGCGCCGAAGAATTCCCGGTGCAAACGCTCGATGGCCGCATTCACTTCGTCGCCCTCCACGATCACAGTGAGGTTGATGCCTGTTGCGCTCAATGACATCATGTGCACTTTCGTATCGCCAAGCGCAATGAGCGCCCGTCCCATCGCTCCGCCGGCATCGCCGATACCGGCGCCGACGATGGCGATGATTCCGCGGTTTCTCTCGATCGACACGTCGCCAAGCGATCGCAGATCGACGAGCAGCGTATCCAGCCGTGCCGGATCATCGACCGTGACGGAAACCGACACCTCGGATGTGGCGACCACGTCGACCGACGTCTGGTGTCGCTCGAAGATCTCGAACACTCTGCGCAGAAATCCGTGCGCGAACAGCATTCGCGGAGCCGTCACCTTGATGAGAACGACATCGGCCTTGCCGGCAATTGCACTGACCGGCCTGTGGGGTGCGTCGAAGGTGATTCGCGTTCCTTTTCCTTCCGGCTTCCGCGAATTGTAGATGAAGACGGGAATGCCGAGCTTTACTGCCGGTGCAATCGTGTTCGGATGCAGCACTTTTGCTCCGAACGAAGCGAGCTCGGACGCCTCGTCGAATCGGATTTCCTCTATGAGGTGAGCACCGCTCACGACACGCGGGTCAGCGGTCAGTATGCCGTCGACGTCGGTCCAGATCTCGATCGCGTCGGCCTGCAGCGCGGCGCCGATGAGGGACGCACTGTAGTCGGAGCCGCCGCGTCCAAGCGTCGTTGTCACACCCTCGGCCGTCGCGCCGATGAACCCTCCGAGAACCGGCACCTTCGAATCCGTTACGAGCGGCATGATCTGCTCCCGCGCGCGCTCGGCGATTGCTGTCGTCTGAGGCTCCGCCTGCATGAACGCAGCATCGGTGATCATCACTTCCCGCGCGTCGAGATGGACCGCCGGCAATCCCCGGAACTGAAAAAAAGCGGTCACGAGCTGCGACGATGCCTCCTCGCCGAAAGCAGCAATGGCGTCGAGCGACCGCGGCGTGACGTGACCGAGCACCGACAGCGCTTCGGCCAGCGAGGCGAGCTCATCGAAGATCGCGCTCAGGTCGCCCGCGATATCGTTCTCGACCGGTGAGCCGCCAAGCAGCTGCTCGCATTCCTTGAGATGCCGATCACGAAGTGTCTCTACTCCCCGCAGGGCGCCAATCAAATGGCCTTTCGCGGACTGCTCTCCGACCGCGAGCAGAGCGTTTGTCGCTCCGCCGAGCGCGGATACCACGACGACCGGCTGGCGCTCGAGGCGTGCTTCGACGATATCGGCGGCGCGCCGGATTGCCGCCGCGTCACCGACGGACGTTCCGCCGAACTTGACGACAATCACGCTGGAGGAAGCTTGCCTGTCGCCGCGAGAAGCTCCGCGTTCAGCACGGAGCCGCCCGCTGCGCCACGAATTGTGTTGTGCCCGAGCGCCACCATTCGCAGGTCGAGTATCGGATCACCGCGCACTCTGCCAACAGTCACGGTCATGCCGGCCCCGGCGTCAACATCCCGCCGCGGCTGCGGACGATCGGCGCTGTCCGTGACAACGAGCGGCTCATCGGGCCGGCTCGGGAGAGACCACGTCGACTCCGCGCCTTTCCATGCGCGCAGCGTCTCCAACGCCTGCTCGGGGGTTGGGCGATCGTTGAACGAGGCCGTGATGCACACGGTGTGACCGTGCTCGACAGCAACACGATTTGTCTGGGCGCTGACCTCGAACACGGCGTTTGTCACGCCGCCGTTCTCGAACCGTCCGAGAAGCTTGAGCATCTCACGCTCCACCTTCGGCTCTTCTTCCGATATGTACGGAATGACGTTGCCGAGAATATCGAGGGACGCTACGCCCGGATATCCTGCTCCCGAGACCGCCTGCATCGTCATCATGAAGAGCTTCTCCACTCCGAATCGCTCGTGCAGCGGTGCGAGTGCGACTGCGGCAACCGTAGCCGCACAATTCGCGTTCGTGATGATGGCCCCTTCCCAGCCGCGGTCACGGCGCTGCTTCTCGATGAGTCCGAGATGGTCAGCATTCACTTCCGGTATCACGAGCGGAACGTCGGGCTCCATGCGGAAATTCTTTGCGTTGCTGAGAACGATCTTCCCCGCGCGCGCAAACGCCTGCTCGATTTCGCCCGCAACGCTCGAGTCGAGCGCCGAGAAAACGATTTGCGCCTCCAGGTCCGCCGGGTCGCAATTCCGCACCTCCATCTGCGCGACGTTGCCGGGCATCGCGCCCTCGAGCCAGCGTGCTGCGTCAGTGTACCGCTTGCGCGCACTGCGCTCTGAAGCGGCGACTTCCACAAGCTCGAACCACGGATGATCGGCAAGCAGCCGGATGAACGTCTGCCCTACCGCGCCGGTGGCTCCCAGCACGGCCACTTTCCATTTCCTCCCATTCGGGGGCGAAAGGCGCGCAGTCATGATGCGAGCAGCGTGCGGGCGAGCTTCTCGTACGTGTCGACGCTCGCGCGGAGCTCCTCGATGTCGATGTACTCATCCGGCGTGTGCGCGACGTGGATCGAGCCGGGGCCGAAAAGAAGCGGTGTTCCCCACCGCGTCAGCAGCGGAATGTCCGACGTGTACGCAACCGGGGCGGTCTCGAAGTCGGGAACTGTATGAAAGTGCTGCGCGGGGATATAGGAGCCGAACTCGAGCTCTGCTTTTCCCTTCGCCCATTTTTTTATCATCGCCTTCGTCGGAGCTACATCGCCAACGAGCCGGAGCATCAGCTCGGCCTCGGCGTGTGCGGGGATGATGTTTGCCTCTGTCCCTCCGTGGATCGTGCCGATGTTGACCGTTGTCTCGCCAAGGAGTGGATCGGATGGCAGCGGAAGGTCTCGAATCGTCGGGAGCAGGGCGAGCAGAGGCTCGATCGCCGATTCCCCGAGGTGGGGATAGGCGGAGTGTGCCTCGCGTCCCTTGATGCGGACGGTCACGCGCAGGGATCCTTTCGCGCCGCTGGCGAGCTTGCTCTCGGTTGGCTCCCCATTGATGAGAAATCGACTTTTCGTCGGAAGATTGTTAGCGGCGCGTGCGCCGTCTGAGCCTTTCTCCTCACCTACGACGAAAAGCAGATCGGCGCGCTTCTCACCCGACTTGGTGAGATGATCGGCAGCGGCCATCATCGCCGCGGCGATTCCTTTTGCGTCGCATGCGCCCCGCCCGTACAAGCGCTTCCCTTCCATTCGCGGCGGCAGGTGGGGGGGCACGGTGTCGAGATGCGTGGAGAATGTCACTCCTCCGCCCTTGTGGGACGCCCAGATGTTGCCGCGACCCGGACTGACTTCCTGCACGGTCACGTTCCACCCGCGCTCGACGAGCCACTTCGAGACGAAGTCCACGACCGCTCCCTCGTTGGAGGTAGTCGAGGGAAGCGCGAGCAGCTCGGCCGCCAGAGCCACGACATCTGTCATTTCGTGAAGTTAGCGCGATTTGAAAAGGAAGCGACCACGAAGCACGATCGTCTTCGTGGTCGCTTCCTCGTAATTGGAGAATGAGCTAGACCGCGGGACGCGCGCCGGTCGCCTCGAAGGTCGTCGTAGTGCCCGGCTCAATGCCGCGGACGTGCTCGACGAACATCTGCTGGACAAGAGTGTTCGCTTCACGATTGTAGATGTCGTGGTGGCGCTCGCCGATCTCACCAATTCGCGAGAGCTCGGCGTTGCCGAGCGCACGGCCGCCGTCGCGGAATGTCTTGAACGTGTCCTCTGCCTGACGCGACATCACGATGTCGCCAACAAGACGCAGGAAGTCGCTTTCGCGCGCGGCATCCGCGAGATCGCGCGCTTTCCCGATTACGGCTCCAAGGAGATTCTTCCCCGCGCCGGCTTCTGCGCCGAGTGTCTGCTGATAGTCCTCCAGCATCCGCTGATGCTCGCGGACGTTCGGTATATGGCGGCTGCAGAGATCGCGAAAGCGGCTGTCGTCCGCCTGCTTCTCGTGATCCTCCAGCGCCTCGAGAAATACCTTGTGCTGCGCGACGGCGTTGTTCACCTGGCTTTTCAGAAAGTCTATTCCGCGATCCATGATGCGCTCCCGATATGAGACGAATTGCGACCGGATTTTCTAGTCGATTGCGGATAAACTTTGCACAAGGCAGGCCACTGGGAGCGCCCGAAACCGGGGCTACGGACGCGCTCTGACGACGATTACAGCAACATTGTCCGATCCACCGCCGGAGAGGGCCTCGTCCACGAGCTGGCGGGCAACCGCCTCAGCGTTCCCGGACTGCTCCATCAGAGTCTCGATCCGCTCGCTGCTGACGTGCTTCGTGAGCCCGTCGGTGCAGAGCATCATGCTGTCACCAGGCTCGAGGTCAACCAGTCCCACCACCGGGTGGAGCTCCGTTCCGCCTATCGCGCTCGACAGCGCGGCCGCCGGCCTCGCGCGTGCGACCTGCTCCTCGGTCCATGCCCCCATCGAAATCATGTATTCGCCGATGGTCTGATCGCGCGTGAGCTGCTGCAGTCGGCCCCGTCGCCGAACATAGGCGCGGCTGTCGCCGACGTGAATCAGGTACGCCCGCGGCCAGATGAGGAGAACCATCGTAAGCGTCGTCGCCGGAGCCGGTCCGCGTTTCCCGGCGTGCTCTTCGCGGAGATTCTGATCAACACTGCGCACAGTTTCTTCCAGGCGCTCGAAGAGGTCGTGCTCCTTCGACGCCTCGAGGCGGTTGAAGCAGCCGACTGTCTCCGACACGTACTTGAGAAGCGCGGCGATTGCTCCTTCGCTGGCCTGGTCGCCGCCCGGCCCACCGCCGACGCCGTCGGCAACGACGAAAAGGTGCGCGTCGGCCGAGCCAAACCTGTTTGCCAGCGCGTCCGGAGAAAGGCTGGAATGACGGATTTCGACCGATCGGTGAATATCTACGATGAGGAAGTTGTCCTGATTCGATGGCCTGACATGTGAGAGGCGTTTCTCATCTTTGGCGCCCGCTCGGAGGCAATCCGGAAAATCGGTCGAATCTGTTTGAACCTTCTTCATAGGTGCCAGAGGGGCGGTTGCGCAACGGTCACAAAGACGATATTATGCATCGTGCCGAACATACCCCGAATCTGGTTCGAGCAAGTGGCTTAATTGCAGGGACTTACGTTGGCGAAGCTCAGGAGGGTCAAGAGGTCCGGAAAGCGCTCGACTCCGGCGGTTTCCAGGGACGTCAGGATTCGCGAAAAGGATCCTCGTCTCATTTGCGGAAAGGGCACGACGGTCACCCGCGTTTTCCGCGTTGAGGAGAGGTCGAAGGACAGGCGTGTGATGCACCTCGTCTTTCTCGATCGGCACGGCTGGTACTGCGAGCACGGCTCGGAGTGCGAGGCAGTGAAGGACGTCAGAAAGTTCATCAGATAACAATTGCGACTACAAACGGACGGATGAGAGAATGATTGCTGCAAATGACATCTACAAGGCGCCCGCCGACGTGTGGGCGAGACTGGCCGCACCGCTCTCGGGGGCGGCGATATTCTGGCGCCAGGAAGGCAAGCCAATCGCGCGTGACGGGAAATTCTTCGCGCGGTTCGTCGCTTACGTCGAAGCCAATACGGTTCGCGAGCGGCTCGACTCGGTCGTGCCCGGCGAATGGGACCTGACACTGACACCTCTTCCCTCTCTCGTCGCTGACGACTCCAGCGAGGCAACCTGCTCGTTCAAGGCTCGGCTCCAAGTCCTGGGCGTCGTGCGAGAGGATGTTGGAATGGGGCGGGATTACAAGCAGGCCGCGACTGACGCGTTCAAGCGCGCTGCGGTTCGGTTTGGAATCGCTCACCAGCTCTACGCCTACGGAGTGAACTGGGTGGAGCTCGACGGCGACGGCAGGAGCGCGAAGCCGCTCGAGGATCCCGCGGTGGTCCACGCGCGAAGGCTGGGAGGCACGACTCTGCGAGTTGCTGAAGGAAACGGGAGCGCTGCCACGCAGTCTGGGTTGAGCACCCAGGCGCGGCCCACGCTGGCGCTCGATGAGGAACAGTGTCCGAAGTGTGGTGGACGGATGTGGGACAATCGACTCACGAAGCGCAACCCCCGCGCGCCGGATTTCAAGTGTCGCGATCGCTCGTGCGATGGAGTGGTCTGGCCTTCCAAGCCGAGTGAGCAGAAGCCGGCCGAGGCGGCGTCGAGGGATGCGAAAAAGTCGAAGGAGCCCAGTGCGGATTGGCCGCCGCTCAACGGCGCGCCGCTCGTGCCGGACACTGAGCTGCCGTTCTAGACCCTCGGGAGCACAGTACTAACCCATCCAGTAAGCGCGCATACTGGATGGGTTTTGTTTACCGCCCTTGCGCGAAGCCCGCGGCGCTCAGCATTGCCACCGTCGTCGGCAAAAAGAACAATCCTGTGCTGATGTCGG
The DNA here is from genome assembly GCA_035633115.1 of Gemmatimonadaceae bacterium. Classification (NCBI taxonomy): domain Bacteria; kingdom Pseudomonadati; phylum Gemmatimonadota; class Gemmatimonadia; order Gemmatimonadales; family Gemmatimonadaceae; species Gemmatimonadaceae bacterium. Next base: position 73,223 of record DASQFN010000073.1, read on the forward strand.
TTATCACCGCGAGCGCAGCGAATGTCGTAGCGATCGCCGCTTCGACGACGCCACGATACCGATTCCGTTTCATAAGAAGCGGTAGTGCGACAATCGCCACCGGGAGGAATACGAAGAAGAAGGAGCTCATCTGCAGAAGGTCGCCGACATCGTTCGGGACTCCCGGCGGGCTCAGATTCGGTGGCTCAAAGATGAATGGTGGCGCTCCCGCCGCCCCACGCGAGCCCGGCTCCGCCTGAAAGGTCACGGTGCTGCTGCTGTGCTGCATCAGCGGCAGAAACGCGAGAGCGGAGAATGCCACCGTCGTGAGCACCATCGCCATGAGCACTGATGAGAACTCATTCGAGGCGAGCCGCGTCTGAAGCTCCGCGACGCGGTGGCGTCCGCGATAATTCCAGCCAATCAGCAGAATTCCTGCGAGCACGAATACGAACGCGTAGGTTTTACCTGCTCCGGCGGCTGTCGTTACCAATCAGTGCCTCCCACTTCTCACCACGAGCTGACTGATGAACCTTCGACTCGGCGTTTGCAAGCTCGTCCTCACTTCACGTCGGCCCGCGATTCAATGTAGAGCGTCGCGCGTCGCGATGCTGCTGGCGGGGATTGCACTCTCGAGCGTCTCTGCCGCGGCGCAGCCCGATCCCTCCCAGGTAACAATAAAGGTGACACCGGTTGCCGCAGGCATCTACATGCTCGATGGCGGCGGCGCTGGCGGTAACATTGCCATATCTGTCGGGAATGACGACGTCTTCATGATCGACGATCAGTACGCACCACTGACTGCGAAGATCAGGGCGGCGATAGCGACGGTGAGCCCCAAGCCTGTCCGCTTTCTCCTGAACACGCATTGGCACGGCGATCACGTCGGCGGCAATGAGAATATGGCAGGCGCGGGCGCGATTATCGTCGCGCACGACAACACCCGCAAGCGCATGACGAAGGAGCAGTTCATCGCGGCGTTCAACATGAAAGTTCCACCCTCGCCCGCCGCCGCGCTTCCGATCGTCACGTTCTCAGAGAGCATGTCGCTCTACCTGAACGGCGACAGCGTGCGGGCCGTTCACTTCCGGAGTGCCCATACCGACGGGGACGTGGTGGTGACATTCGAGAAAGCCGACGTGGTTCACATGGGAGATATTTTTTTCAACGGTTTCTACCCGCTGGTTGATCTCGGGAGTGGCGGATCGGTCGATGGCATTATTGCCGCGGTTGACCAGGTGCTGTCGCGGACAACCGCGCGAACGAAGTTCATTCCGGGACACGGCCCGCTCGGAACCCGTGCTGATCTCGTCAGCTATAGAAACGCGGTAAAAGGGGTGCGGGACCGCGTGGCAGCGCTCATCGCACGTCGTCGGACTCTGGCACAGGTGGTCGCAGCAAAGCCGTCAGCGGCGTACGACTCGAAATGGGGCGGGGGGTTCCTCAAGCCGGATCAGTTCGTGACGATCCTCTACAGCGATCTATCCCGGCGCCGTCGCTGAGATGCCAATGGGCCCGGCGTTTGCTCCCCAGACAGCCGAATATGAGCGATCGCGAGCTCGTGTAACCCGGGACGCCTGCGGCCCGTAAAGGTTTTATGCAAGAAACAAATCAAAAGCAGACACCGAACCAGCCCCTCGCCCCCGGCACCCCCGACGCGCCGGCCGCTCCCATCACGATCACGACCCCTGGGCCCGGCGGAACTACTCAGACGCTCCCGATTCCTAAAACGAGCGCTGAGGTCCGCGACCTCCGAATCCAAAGGCAGGAGCTCTCTGAACAGCTCGCCAATGTCGCTTCACGCCGCCGCGCACTCTCCGAGGAGATACGGGTCGCGCCCGACGGTGCGAGCCGAACCGGGCTGGAGGAGCGCCTTCGTGTACTGGATCAGCGCATCCTGGGGTTCGAGAACGACATTTCCGGAATCAGCCGCCAGCTCGCATCGGCGCCGGCCGAGCTGATCGCGGAGATCGAGAGCGAGAGCCCACCGTCAAGCGGAGGCGATTTCGAGGAAGGATTCTTTGCAGGCGGGTTTACGCTGTTGGGCGTGTTCGTCTTGGTCGCTGCCTATCGGCGCTTTTTCCGGAAGCGCCGGGCCGGCGCGACTCCAGCCAACGTTCCGGCCAACTTTGCTGCTGAATCAGCGCAGCGACTCGAGCGCCTGGAGCACGGAGTCGAAGCGATCGCAATAGAGGTCGAGCGCGTCTCGGAGGGGCAGCGATTTGTAACCAGGCTGCTTTCCGAGCAGGCGCCGGTGCTGGCGTCAAATCGTATTCCGCAGCCCGTAGCGGAGGCAAAAAGCGTCGAGCGGTAAGCCCGTCGTTGCGTGGGCCGCCGGTCGGGACGCATGAGGTGTCCGTCGGCATTCGCTAACAGGCGGAGACGCAGGACCCATGACGATCCTGCCCGCGCGAAGATCTGAACTAAAAGCGTCGAAGCAACGCCGAAGTCGGGGTCGTTATGCTCGGGGCGGGGCTCGAACCCGCATGGGGTTTCCCCCAAGGGATTTTAAGTCCCTTGCGTCTACCAGTTTCGCCACCCGAGCGGCGCATGTGATCTCGTAAGGTAGACGCCGCACTCCGTCGCTTCAACAGTCTGCGGCTGCACTGCTGACTCGAGCGGGCATCGATTCAATTGAAATCTCCGACGGCGGTGGTAACTTCACGAGCGACGCCTCGTCTCCACATTTCCAATTGGATTCCGTGACCGATCTGTTCTTCTCAGCCGCAGCTTTTCTGTGCCTGGATCAGTGGAGCAAGAGGGTGGTCGAGGTCCACGTTGCAGATCGATCCATCGAGTGGAGACTGGGTCTGCGCCTGAGGCGTGTAAGCAGTGCGAGGACGTTCTACAAGCGCCAGCTGGTTCCTGGCTTCCTCGCCCTTGTCTGGCTTGCCGCCCTCGGCTCAGCACTCCTCCTCTACGGTTCGGGCCAGGGTTTCCAAAGTCGCGCAGCGCTGATCGCGCTTGGTGCCGCGTTCGGCGGAGCAGCGGGAAACCTTCTCGACATTCTGCGGTTTCGCGCCATTTCCGATTTCATCGATTTCCGCTGGTGGCCGGCCTTCAATCTGGCGGACGCGCTCATCATCGGTGGGTTGCTCGTCGCCTTCTCGCTGCCCTGAGGAAATCATGAGGCGGGTCATGTTCACCTGGCGTGGATTCACGGTCCACAGCTACCCCGCGATGCAGTACGTCGGTCTGGTTGCAGGAGTCTTTGCTGCCAATGCCGCCGCCTACTCGGCCAACATCGATCCGTTCCGGACGTTCGTCGCAACTTGCATTCTGCTCTTTCCAGCGCTCGCCGGTGCGAGGCTCCTCTTTGTAGCCTCTCACTGGTCGGTTTACAGACAGAATCGTTCGCGCATCTGGAATCGGAACGAAGGGGGCGCGGGTCAGTACGGAGGTCTTCTGCTGGCCGTTCCGCTGTCCGTTCCCCTCCTCCACGCGCTGGATCTGCCGTTCGGTCCCTTCTGGGACGTCTCGATGTTCACGATTCTGGTCGGCATGATCTTCACTCGCGTCGGCTGCCTTCTCAACGGTTGCTGCGGGGGGCGTGCGACAACCTCGTGGTTCAGCATGTACCTCCCCGACGTCCGCGGCGTGTGGGAGCGACGAATCCCTACGCAGCTACTGGAGGCGGCGTGGGCTGTGATTCTGCTGGCGGCGGCAATCGCGATCTGGCCACATCTCCCTTTCCCGGGCGCTCTGTTGCTCCTGGTGAGCTCGGGCTATGCCGGCGGACGACTTGTACTGGAATCCACGCGCGCATCAATGCGGCACGGAGAGAGATTCACGCTTCACCACGCGGTTTCGCTGCTGATAATCGCGCTTTCAGTCGCCGCGATCACCATCCGCGGTCCCGAATAACAGGAGGAATCCGATGCCGAATCCGCTGACAGGTGACTTCGACATAGTTGCGCAGTTTTCCATCCCGGTCGTGAACCGGCTGCTCGCCGCGATGCATCGGATCGAGAGATTTCCCCACTCGTTGACGGTCCGCGTCAACGACGATCCTCCGCCCGGTTCACGATTCGACATGCCCACCCTGGTCGGTGTCATGGACGCCTACGGCGACGCGACTTCCGATCACGATCGCATTCCTCCTCCCGTCGCGTTTCCGCCCCCACGCGGGCTGGGAGGGTTTCATGCCGGAGTCGATTCGGTAGTGAACGCGAACATAGCCGGTGTGAACCTTGAGCCGCTCACTCCCAGCCGGCTGCAAGGTCGTGCGCAAGTTCAAATTTCTCCTCCAACGATGGAGATCGCCCACCCGTCGGGCAGCCAGGTTACTGTGCGCCTCGGCCTCATGTGCAGGTACTTTCCCGATCCGAACACAAATCCGGCAGCCGAATTCGTTCGCGGTGAGTTAGTGATTACGGCGCCGGTGAGCACTGCCGCGTCACAGGTGGCGAACGTCGTCGCTATCGACATCAAGGCCAACACGGCACAGATCAGTTTCGCGCTCCAGTGGTCGAGTCGTCCTCTCACCGCAGAGGATCGGGCGGGGATCGATCTGGTGCTGCGCAACGCGTTGAAGACGAGCTTTCTGCCAGCCAATATCACGCTTCCCTCGAACATTGCGCACGCACAATTCAAGACGTTTTCCGGCGCAAGCAGCGCAGTCGCGGTAATGCTCGACGTGGCGATGCATCCACCGGCCGGGTCAGGGCCTGTGATGTCCGATGCGCTGATGCCCGAGGTGGTGATAGCTGACGGCGGGATGCTCGACGTTGCGTCCTCCGACACCGAATCGCCCGCCGGGGACCCAGCGACTGTGAATCAGGTCTTTCTCGCGGGCATCGACGATTTCGCCTTCGCGGTGAGCAGTGACTTCGTGCGCCAATCGTTCGCGCCCGCCCTCAAGAGGATCCGCGAAACGCCCGTCGAGCCTGTCTCGTTTCCCGTCAACGGCTTGGTTTACACCTGGCACGTGACATACACCATCGCGCTGAACGACGTGGCGTTCGATCTCGAGACCGGCAAGATGGTCCTTACGATGCGCGGGCGCGCGAGTACCGGGTCATGGACGCCCAACTTCGATTTTACGGCCCGTCAGGAGTTTGGGCTCACTGCGAATGGCGCAACCGCCGAGCTCGCAGTTGGGGACCTGAAGTTCGAAACGTCGAGCTGGATGGTCAATTCATGGATGTGGCTGGTTGATCTATTCACGGGCCGAGCGAAGAAAAGCTTCGAGGAGATGCGTAACAATGCCCTCCGAGACGGTAATGCCCGTGAAGCTGTGAGAGAGATGCTGAACGCTGACGCCAATCTCGGAGGCTTTTTAAGGTCGCTGCTGAGTCCGGCGGCGGGCAAGCCGCCGTTGAATCGACAGCCATACGGCCTCGCGTATGCATCGGCCGAGATTCGTGCATCGGGAATAGTCCTCCACGGCAACCTCTCAGTACTCCGGTGGCTGCCGCCACGCGTGGAGTTTGAGCCAATTCCAGCGAGCGTGCAGGCGGGAGGTGGAATCCATGGCGCAGGGGGCATGCTCACGAGAGGGTCCGATTATTCCGCGCTCAAGAGCTGGATTCCGGGCGGCAGGATTCAGCAATTCGAGTGGAAATCGGAGGGGCAATCGGGAGCCGGCCACATCGATGAGAACAGGTTCGTGCGAATCTCTCCGCCGATTGTTGACCTCGATGTCGCCGAGTCCGCGAACCTGGTCTCCGGTTATTCGCCGTTGTGCCTGACAATTCGCGGAACGCGGCTTTCCTCGCGCGGTCTGGTGCGCAGCGAAGCAGTCGAGGCGACGGTTTGCGGCTACAACAGATTCCCGATCGTCGGTGGCGCGTTCTCTCCGGACGAACTGCTTCCAACGATTGCGCTGACGCGTCCGGGACGGGACGGGGCTGTCGAGATCACCGGCTATGCGACCGCTGGCGCGGATGCGACAGGAAGTGCCACACCGAACCTGATTGTTCACTTCCCCGATGAAAGCAGTGCGAGCAGGCTGGATGTGATTCCCGAGGCATTGAGAGAGAGCGAACGACGTGATGCCGCCACAGCGATTCTCGTCGTGATGGATCCCGAGCAGATCGGCAGAACCCGTTACGTATCCGGAATCACTTACGCGCCGAGCGATGACGGAGCGTGGGAGCGACGGTTCGATGTGAGCGGCTCGCGCGGCCCTGTGACGATTGTCGTCGATGCCGCCGGGAAGGTGGTTTGGAAGCAGGAGGGAAACCTCGACAGCCGAACGCTCGCCGATGCGCTCAGCAAGCTCCTCGTCGCACGCAAGCCGGTCGCATCCGAAATGGGGCCGGCCAGCGTGAGAATCGGTCAGCCACCGCCGAATTTCCTCCTGGAGCACGCGCCCGGCCAGGAGATCACCCTGCGCAAGCTGACGGGACGTCCGGCCGTCCTCGTTTTCTGGCGAAGCTCGTCGAAACCAAGCATCGAAGCGATACACGATCTCGAGAGTGCGACAGACCAACGCGCCAGGCTTGTGCTGGCCGTCAACGACGGTGAAGAACCGTCAATCGCCCGCCGCAGCGCGGTGGACGCGGGATTGTCGGCGACTGTGGTAACGGATCCGAACCGGCGCATCTCTCGGGCTTATGGTGTTACGATCTGGCCGACGATCATTGAGGTAGACGCGCTCGGGATCGTGAGAACAGTCCGTTACGGGCGCGATCCGGTGAGTGACCCCGCGACTCAGTCCGACAAACACAACGTCTCGCAGAGGAGCAGCACATCATGAACGACGCTTATCTGTTGCTGACTCCAATTCTGATGCTGCTGGTTGTCGGACTGGTCGGGTTCGTCGGATGCGATCTCCTGTTTGGACTCGACGAGGTTCCCACGCCGGCGGACGCGCCCACCGGATTCCAGGCGACCGCCGGTAATCGCCGGGTCGACCTCATGTGGGACGCCTATGCCGGAGCCTCGGCGTACGAGATAAAGTGGCGGGACACCGACGGTAACTCAGGCACGTTTTCGGTGGCGGGCGGCGAGACTACTTACCCGCACCCGTTTCTCACCAACGGCGTGGAGGTTTTCTACACGCTCACGGCCACCGTTTCGGGCAAGCCCTCCTACGCGACTCAGGAGGTCTCAGCCATCCCGGGCATCGGCGTCGTCATTTCGTTTGTGGAGCAGAAGTTCAACGGATCGAACCGGAACAACTTCGACGGTTGGGTCGGGATGGGCATTCGGGTGGGCGCCGCCGACCTGAGTGTGGTGAGCCTCGGTCGCTGGTTCTTTCCTGGCGACCCTAACGTCATGCCCCCTCTGCCTCGCAACACGGCTACGCATGAAGTGAAGATCGTCGATCGAGGAACCGGCATTGATGTGCTGGCAGCGAGCGTGGATGTCGACATCTCGGCCGCCGACCCAACCGCACCCGGCTTCGACGGATTCGTGTATGCGACCCTGCAGCCTGATCCCATCACTCTTTTGCGTAACGGCGAGTACTACATCGTAAGTCGCGAGGTGAACAGCGGAGACGTGTTTCTCAACGCTGACACGCGAATCACCATCACCAATGCGACAGACGCGACGCTTCAATATTCCGTGTACGGCGACGTTGCCGGAGCGTACGCCGAGGCTGCGTCGACGACGAACGTGTACGGACCGGTAAACTTTCTCTACCAAGTAATGCCACCTTAAACGGGTCGCGTAGGTCCTGGCACCCAGCGCGCACGGCGCAACACACTGAGGCGCGAGGACGCCGGATAACGCGGCGTCGCCGCCGTTCCCGAGCACGCGGCCAGTTTACTACAGCTTTGCCCCGAGAGCGTGGACGGCGTACCACGCCATGTACGCGACCATACCCGACAGGGCCGCATCTCCGCCATTGCCCGTCGCACGCCCCGACTCATCCACCAGCTCCGCCGCAACCCCGCCGTCGAGCGGCGCTCGGCGCAGCCAGTCCAGTGCCTCGGAACCGTTCGGGCCAATGAGGCGCGCACAGCGCTCGACAAGCTGATCCGACGGTGCTGCCTCCCATTGCTTGACAGTGCGGCGGTACAGCGAATCCTCACGCCCCACGAGGTGATAATATGGGAGCCAATACATCGAGGCCGTAGGATTGTCTGCCGTCGACGTGTTCCCCGCCAGGTCGGTGGAGCTCGCGAAACGCGCGCGACCGTCGCTTCCCTCGAAGGAAAAATGACGTATCGCCGACGCTCTCACCTCCTCCGCGTCCTGGACCTTCTCGGCCGTCTTTTCGTCCAGCGTGCGCGCGTACACCTCGAGAGCGTACGCGGCGACAGCATTGCCGTGGGCCGTGTACTGGTGAGCGGGCCGAGCTCCGCCTGGATTCAGATCAGTGTGATAGAGAGGAATCTTTTCATGACGTCGCTTCTCGAGGTCCTCACTGGCGCCATACAACGTTTCCGAGAGCGCCGGCTCCTCGACAATCCGGTCATCACCCGTCTGAACGATGTACTCGTCCACCGCTATGGCATATGAGGCCGCGCCCTCGAGCGAGAATCCCGGCTCAAACAGGGCTCCATCCATGTAATGCACGCCGCGTCCGGGCGCGTGCCCGTGCAGCTCACACATCCGGAGGAGCACCTCCCGCGCGAGCCCGCTGTCGGCCAGCTGCACCGCGGGCAGCAGCCACATGAGTGTATCCCAGTCGGTGACAGTCACTCCCCGCCCGTTCCACGGCATGCGACTCCGCACCGGATAAATGCGCCCATCGTCGATCGCTCGCGCTACACCGGTGAAATACGCGAACAGCAGATTGCGATTGATGAGGCGATCCGCGCCGGGCTGACTCGTTGCCTGTTCCATCTTCTGCAGAGTAGCGCGTGTTGCGCCGAGCAAGGCACCCGCCCCGCGCGCGCGCATCGCTTCCAGAGTGGCGAGCGCCCCGTCCGGCTCCGAGCCGCACGCAATGAAAAACGAGACGCCCTCCTTCTCGCCTGCGCCGAGCGTGAGTTCCCGCCTGACGTTCCACCGCGCGTCGCCGTCGTGTGATTCGTCGGTACTCGACGCTGCGCCATCGACGTCCGACGCAACCGCGATTGCGCAGTAGCCCGGAGACCCCCGCCCTTCCATCACAATCGCCGAGCCGGCGACTCTCACCGTGTGAGGATCATCGAAGCGCCGCGCGGTCCGAATTCTCTGCTGACGGTGCCCGAGTATCCCTGCCAATGCCACGCCGACCGTCGCCGAAGACGACGCGCGATTCTCGAACGAGAGCGTGATTACCGCGCCGGCGAGATCGGCATTCTCTGCGTAAGGAGCAAAGATTGTCCCGCGCAGCGCGACGTCGCCCAGCGGACATGAAAACGTCGGCAGCCACGAGAGCTCTCGCTCCCATACCATCCGCTCGCTCCCGATCTGCCTCTCAACGCCATCGATGGTCACGCGCAGCGCCATGAGTGCCGGACCGTCACTCTCGAGAAAGCGGTCGCTGCCGGCGAGCTCGATTGCCGACCGGGCACCCGCGTGCACGACACCCACCAGATGAATCGACGCATCGACCGGATGGATGCACGGCAGCGTGATCCAGTGATTCCCGGTTACCTGCCACGGAATGGACGGGGGCGTGATGGGCGCGGGCATCATGCGCTCCGGCCGCCGCCTGCAAGCGACGGCAGGATCACGAGCGAGCGCTCATACCGCGGCAGCACTCTGAAGCAGCTCCTTCGCATGGGCCCTGCTTACCTTGCTGTCCGGATCGCCGCCGAGCATACGTGCGATCTCCGTGACTCGTCTGGTGCCGTCGAGCACAGTAACGTCGGCCGTCGTCACTCCGCCCTTTGCGGCTTTCGAGACGACTATGTGGTTGTGCGCGCGCGCCGCAATCTGCGGTAGATGCGATATCGCGAAAACCTGGTGATGCTCCGCGACACGGCGCAGCGTGTCGCCAACCTGCAGACCAACCTTTCCGCCAATGCCCGAGTCGACCTCGTCGAATACAAGAGTCGGCACTTCGTCCGCCCGGGCGAGAATGGTCTTCAGCGCAAGCATCACGCGCGACAGTTCCCCACCCGACGCAACGCGCGCAAGTGGACGGCTGTCGTGGCCGACATTGAGCGCAATCCGAAACTCGACATCCTCTGCGCCGCCCTCGTCGCTTTCAGGCTTCGGCATCAGAGCAACGGAGAACTTGCCCCCGGTCATGCCGAGCTCGGGAAGCAGCGCATCCACCGCTTTTGCAAGCTTACGCGCTCCAGCCACTCGCATCGACGTCAGTCTCGACGCTTCTCTCGCGAGGCTCTCGCGCGCCGCTTTCTCGCGCAACGTCAGCTGCGCGATGTCGAATCCCGCCGAGTCGACAAGATCGAGCTCCTGGCGCGCCTTTCGACCGGTCTCGACGACGGCTTCGAGTGACGGGCCGTACTTCTTCGTCAACGAATAGAGCAGGTCTCGCCGCCGGCGCACCGCTCCGAGCCGATCAGGATCCAGATCCACCGACCCGGCGTAATCAGCGATAGCCCGCGCGAGCTCATCGAGAGCGTAAAAGCCGGCGTCGAAAAGCTCCTGCAGCCGCGCTCCGGAAGCATCGATTCTCTGTATGCTCGCCAGAGTGCGGTTGACAGTGGCGAGTCTCTCGAGCGCACCCTCCTCCTCCGACAGCGCCGCATTCACAGACTCCGCCAGCGTGCGCAGCTCATCGGCGTTCTCCAGCACACGTGCTTCGTCCTCGAGCTTCACATCCTCGCCCGGAATCGGCTTTGCATCCTCGATCTCACGCGTCACGTGACGCAGATAGTCGGCGCGGCGCTCGGCTTCGCTCGCTCGTGAAGTCAGCGTCGCAATCTCACGGCGCACGGAATTCAGCTCGGCGTGCGACGCGCGGACGCGAGCCGCCTGACTCGTTGCGCCGCCGAATTCGTCGAGGATGCTGCGCTGCGATTCGCTGTCGAGCAGCGCCTGCGCTTCGTGCTGGCCGTGAAGATTCACGAGCAGCCGTCCGATCTCGCCGAGCACCGTTGCGGTCACGGGCGAGCCGTTCGCCCAGGCGCGCCCGCGGCCGGATGAAGAAATCTCCCGCTTGAGCACCAATAACCCCTCGTCGAGCTCGATCCCCCGTTCGTCCACCAGCTGAGCCGTCGCCCTCGAGTCGGAAGCATCGAAAACGCCCTCGACTGTCGCCTTGTCAGCGCCCGTACGAATGAGATCGGCGTTCCCTCGCTCTCCGAGGAGAAAGCCGAGCGCTCCGACGATGATCGACTTTCCGGCACCTGTCTCGCCCGAGAGCACGTTGAAGCCGGCGGCGAGTGGAAGCGTCAGCGATTCGATGATCGCGAAGTTCTTTATGCGCAGCTCTGTCACCATCGCTGCGGCTGCTCGGCGTCGGGCACGCCGCCCCAACCGAGCTTCACTCGCATTCGCTCGAAGAACGAGGTTCCGGGAAAACGCACGATCAGCACGGGATTCGGTGCTCGACGAACGACAAGTTTTTCGCCTGTCGCGAGATCGGTGCCCACTTGTCCGTCTACCGTGACGAGCAGCCCTTCCGGATTGTCCAGCGTCTCGACGGTGATCTCTGCGTCGGCCGGAATTACGAGCGGCCTCACCGCGAGCATGTGCGCGGAAATCGGAGTCACTACGATCGATTCGACGGTCGGGACGACGACCGGCCCGCCGGCGGAAAGACTGTACGCCGTGGATCCGGTGGGCGTCGAGATTATCACTCCATCAGCAGCGTACACTCCGATCGATTCTCCATTGATGGCGACGCTCAGTCTCACGACTCGCGCGAATCCACCCTTGTGGAGAACGAAATCGTTCAGAGCGAGCCACTCCTGTCGGGTGGCACCCGCTGAGTCAACGGCATGCGCGGCGAGAGTCATCCTGGCTTCGGCGAGGTAGTCGTTGGTGGCGAGGAGACGCAGTCCGGCTTCCGCATCCTCACTGCCGCATGTCGTAAGGAAGCCAAGGCGGCCGAGATTCACTCCGAGAATCGGAACGGATTTACCAGCGAGAAGCCGCGCCCCGCGAAGCAGCGTACCGTCGCCGCCGAGAGTGACGAGGGCATCGATCTCGCTCAGATCCTCGAGGCGGTCTCCGACCTGCGCGAGCTCGTGCAGCGCCGGCTCGAAGTGCAGCTCCACGCCGAGCGCGGGCGCGGCACGATGGAGCATCCGCAGCATCTCCGGGAGCTCGCCGTATCCTTTGTGTCCGATGACACCGACGCGCATCAGCCCGCGCGGAGGCGCGCGCCGCGTGCATCCGCCTGGCGCAGCTGTCTCGCGCGAGCCGCAATCCCTGGGGCGTCGAGGCCGATGTCGGCGAGCTGCCGTGCGCGGGGCGCCTGCTCGATGAACCTGTCGGGGACTCCGTGCGCCATCACGCGTACGGCTGGATCGATCGCCGCAACAACCGATGACATATACGATCCGAAGCCGTTCACGACCGTGCCTTCCTCCACCACCAGCACGTACCTGTTCGCGGCAAGCACTTCGCGCAGCATTGCATCGTCGTACGGCTTCATGAACCGGCAGTTGACGACCGTCGCATTGATCCCATCCGTCGCCAGCATCTCGGCGGCCGCGACGGAAGGAAGAACCATCGTGCCGACAGCGAGTATCGCGAGGCCGCCGCCTGTATCGCGCGAGCTCGCTCCCTCCCTCAGCATCTCCCACGTTCCATAGGGCACCGGCTCGATCTCGCTGATCGGCGGAACGATGTCCGGTGCCGCGTCGCGCGGATACCGGAATGCGAACGGCCCGGATTCGTGAGCCAGCGCGGCGCGGAGGAGGCCGAGCATCTCGCCGCCGTTCTTCGGTGCAGTGACTGTCATCTCCGGAATGGCGAGCATGTAGGCGATGTCATACAGCCCCATGTGTGTCGGACCGTCCTCTCCGACGACACCGGCGCGATCCATTGCGAACACAACCGGAAGGTGCTGAATAGCCACATCGTGAATGACGTTGTCGTAAGCGCGCTGCAGGAAAGTCGAATAGATCGCGCAGACGGGCCGCACTCCGCGCGTCGCGAGCCCCGCCGCGAACGTTACCGCGTGGCCCTCGGCGATACCGACGTCGAAGAACCGCGTCGGGTGCGCCCCCGCGAACAAACCGGTGCCGGTTCCGCTGGGCATTGCCGCCGTCACGGCGACGAGCTTTTCGTTTTCATCCGCAAGCTCGGCGAGGCCCTTGCCGAAGACAGCAGTGTACGCGGCGTTCGCCGAGGAAACCTTGAGCTGTTTTCCGGTCGCTGGATCGTGGCCCGGCGGAAGTGCGTGCCATTTTTCCGTGTGCTCGCCCGCGGGAAAGCCTCTCCCTTTTTGCGTTATCACGTGCACGAGGCGCGGTCCGGTGAAATCGCGGACCGCAGAGAACGTGTCCACCAGAACGTCGATGTCATGGCCGTCGATCGGCCCGAAATAGCGGAAGCCGAGCTCCTCGAACAGCACGCCCGGCGTGAGGAAGGACTTCATGCTCTCTTCCATCTTCCGGATGAGGGTCCCCATTCCCGACAGAGGGCCCGGCGCGGCATCGACTACAGATCCGATCGCCGAGCGCACGCGGTTGTAAAGGGGATTGCGCTGAATCGAGGTGAGGTACTTCGACATCGCTCCGACATTCGGCGCGATCGACATCTCATTGTCGTTCAGAATGACGATGAAGTCGCGACCCGACGCTCCCGCGTTGTTGAGGCCCTCGTAGGCGAGACCGCAAGTGAGCGCGCCATCGCCAAGCACCGAAACAACTCGATAGGTGTCCTCATTCAGATCACGTGCGGTTGCCATGCCGAGCCCTGCGGAGATCGCGGTTGCAGCGTGGCCGGCCCCGAAAGTGTCGTACTCGCTTTCGGTGCGCTTGAGAAAGCCGGAGAGACCGTGCTCCTGTCGTAGCGTCTCCATCCCCGCATTGCGCCCGGTGAGAAGCTTGTGAGGGTAGCCCTGGTGGCCGACATCCCAGACCAGCAGGTCGCGCGGCGTATCGAACGCGGTATGAAGCGCGACGGTCAGCTCGACCACGCCGAGGCCCGCACCGATATGTCCGCCGGTGCTTGAGCACACTTCGATCAGTCGCTCCCGGATGGCCTCACTGAGCTCGCGAAGCTCGTCACGCGAGAGTGATTTCAGGTCGGCGGGCGATTCAATGCGGTCGAGTATGGTCATTCGATGCGGTTTGTCAGTGAGTGCGGGAGACGATGAACGTCGCGAGATCTTCGAGCTCCGCTGTGTGAATGTCGTGTGATCGGAGATCGTGACACGCGTACGTTACGAGCTCATTGGCCCGCTCGGTTGCGCCATCGACGCCGAGAAGGCCCGGATAGGTGCTTTTCCTGAGAGCGACGTCGCGCCCTGCCGTCTTGCCAAGCTTATCTGTCGATGATGTCACGTCGAGTACGTCGTCCATGATCTGAAATGCGAGCCCGATTCGCGAGCCAAAATCAACCAGAGCGCGAACGCTGGGCTCGCTAGCGCCTGCAGCCAGGCCACCTATCTCCAGCGACGCGGCGATGAGCGCACCAGTCTTGGCGGAATGAATCAGATCGAGCTCTTCGCGCGCCAGCTCGGCGCCCTCGGCGTCGAGATCGGCCAGCTGCCCGCCGATCATCCCGCCTGCGCCGGCAGCCCGCATCAATATCTTAACTATCATACAGCCGGTCTCCCTCGGCAACACGAGCGCCACGGCGGAATCGTAGGCTATCCGCGCAGCGAGAGGGATCATGACTGCGCCCGCGACTGTTGTGGCCTGAATGCCGAAGACGCGGTGCGCGGTTGGTCGCCCGCGCCTGACGTCGTCGTCGTCCATGCACGGCAGATCGTCGTGGACTAGTGAGTACGCGTGGATCAGCTCGACCGCGGCAGCAAGACTGGAAGCGTCACCGGTTCCGCCCGCCGCACGGTATGCCGCCAGGACCAGCATGCCGCGGAGTCTTTTCCCTCCGCCATCTATTGAATAGCGGATGGGGTCCTTGACGGCTGGCGCAAGCGTGGAAAGCTTCGCGCGCGACTCCCGCGCCAGCCCGGCTTCAACGGCCTCGCGCAGGTCGGCGGCCGTCATCGGTGGGGCGCTAGGTGCGGAGATCCCTCAGCTCCAGCACGCCGTCGGCCCGCTCCACGAGCTCCTTGACCTTGCTCTCCGTCTCGGCGAGCTCGCCCGATGCGAGTCGGAGGAGTTCGATGCCCTCTTCGAAGAGCTTGAGTGCCGCGTTCAGGTCGAGGCGGTCGCCCTCCAGCTGGGCTACGATCTCCTCGAGCCGCTTGAGATTCGATTCGAACGACATGCGCGCAATATTGGCCCTCGGTGAAGCTGAGACAAGCGAAGCGCTCAACTAGCCTCTCGCCACTCCAACCGCCTCTTCGGTCGATCATCGGGAGAGAAATCTAGGGCGGTGCTCTATTTTCGCAAGTACTTTATAGCACAAAGTACGTCGTGCCCGTGTAGGCGGGAGGATTTTTCTGGATTCTCGCTAGCAGGGAGACACGAAGGTGCGGTGCAGGTTCAATCTCGCGCCTCTGAACTGGGCCTCAGGCATCTCGGATCTGTGATTCTCTACGTTGCAGTTGGCGGACGACAGTTGACAGGGCCGCGAAATACATGCATCATTAAATCCGGATATACGGATGAATACAATTTCGAGCGTTCCCGCGATTTTCGACCGCATGACGGCCCTCGCCGACACCACGCGGAGCCGCATGCTCCTCGTCCTCGAGCGCCACGAGCTCACCGTCAACGAGATCAGGTCCGTTCTCCAGCTCCCCCAGTCTACCGTCAGCCGCCACCTCAAGGTTCTCGGCGACGAGGGATGGGTCGTTTCCCGGCCCGAAGGCACGAGCAGGCGCTACAGAATGACAGAAAAGCTCGAGCCCTCCGTGCGGCGCCTGTGGCATCTGGTTCGCGAGCAGGTGATGGCGACCTCGGCGGCGGGTCAGGACCATCGGCGCGTACAGAGCGTGCTCGCCCAACGTCGGTCCCGGTCGCAGAAATTCTTCTCCTCAGCCGCAGGTCGCTGGGACCGCCTTCGCGCCGAGCTGTTCGGAATGCGATCCGATCTGATGGGACTACTCGGCCTGATCGACGACTCATGGATCGTCGGAGATCTGGGATGCGGCACGGGGCAGACCAGCGAGCTCGTCGCGCCTTTCGCGCGGCGTGTCATCGCCGTGGACGATTCGGTACCCATGATCTCCGCGGCTCGAAAGCGCCTCGCATCGTTCGGCAATGTCTCGGTGCGCCAAGGCTCGCTCGAGGAGCTTCCGATCGAGGATTCATCGCTCGACGTCGCACTCCTCTTTCTCGTCCTGCATTACATTGTCGAGCCGGAGCTGGCGATCGCCGAAGCTCACCGTGTGCTGAAGCCGGGGGGCCGGCTGATCATCGTCGACATAGCCCCCCACGACAGAGAGGATCTCGTGCACGAGATGGGGCACGTCTGGCGTGGGTTTTCCGAGCAGCAGCTGAGCGAGCTGTTTCAAACCGCCGGCTTCCCTGCCGTGCGGTATCATCCACTTCCCGCCGATGCATCCGCAAAGGGGCCTACTCTTTTCACCGCTGTAGCGAGGCGGCTGCAGATGGTGCAGCCGTACGACATGGATTCAGACGCCACCGGAAGTCCGTCCCCATTTGCTGTCAGCGCCTGAGGGCGCGGTATTTTTCACTCATAAGGAACCAGAGGAATCGAAAGTGACGATAGCTGAACTGACCACCCCGAGCGAAACGATCGACCCTGCGACTCTCGATAGGTTCGGGGTGCCCAAGGGCCGACCCGCCTTCAAGGTCGCCGATCTCTCCCTCGCCGAGTTCGGTCGAAAGGAGATTCGCCTGGCCGAGCACGAGATGCCGGGGCTGATGGCGCTGCGTGAGGAGTATCGCGATGCCCAGCCGCTCGCTGGAGCGAAGATCATGGGCTCACTGCACATGACGGTGCAGACAGCGGTTTTGATCGAGACGCTCGTGGAGCTCGGCGCAGACGTGCGCTGGGTGTCATGCAACATTTTCTCGACGCAGGATCATGCTGCCGCAGCTGTTGTCGTCGGGAAGGATGGAACCGTCGATGAGCCGCGCGGGACGCCGGTTTACGCGTGGAAAGGCGAGACCCTCGAGGAATACTGGTGGTGCGCGGACCAGGCGCTCGTGTGGCCTGACGGATCCGGTCCCAATCTTCTTCTCGATGACGGCGGCGACGCGACACTGCTCGTTCACAAGGGTGTCGAGTTCGAGAAGAATGGAAAGGTGCCTGATTTCGACGAAGAAAAAGATTCAGAGGAGTACGGCGTGATACTCGATCTTCTTCGCACCGAGTACGCAAAGAATCCGACGCGCTGGCAGACGATGGCGAAGGATCTGCGCGGCGTTTCCGAGGAAACGACGACGGGAGTGCATCGCCTCTATCAGATGATGGAAGCCGGACAGCTCCTGTTCTGCGCGATCAACGTGAACGACTCCGTAACGAAGAGCAAGTTCGACAACCTCTACGGGTGCCGTCACTCGCTCACCGACGGAATTCTTCGCGCGTCCGACGTGATGCTCGCAGGAAAAGTTGCGGTCATCTGCGGCTATGGCGATGTGGGCAAGGGATGCGCGCAGGCGCTCTCAGGACAGGGCGCGAGAGTGATCATCACCGAAGTCGATCCCATCTGCGCGCTGCAGGCGGCGATGGAAGGTTATCGCGTGGTGACCATGGACTACGCCGCCGACAAGGCCGACATCTTCGTCAGCGCCACCGGCAACTACCAGGTGATTACGCGCGAGCACATGCAGAAAATGAAGGACCAGGCCATCGTCTGCAACATCGGCCACTTCGATAACGAGATCGACGTCGCCTCGCTCAAGCAACAATATGAATGGGAAAACATCAAGCCGCAAGTCGATCATGTGATTTTCCCGGATGGCAAACGCATCATTCTGCTGGCCGAGGGCCGGCTGGTGAATCTGGGCTGCGGCACTGGTCATCCAAGCTATGTTATGTCGTCATCGTTCGCCAACCAGACCATCGCCCAGATCGAGCTATACACCCATCCGGAACGGTATCCGGTCGGCGTGTACACGCTGCCCAAGCATCTGGATGAAAAGGTGGCCCGGCTGCAATTGAAGAAACTCAATGCGATGC
>DASQFN010000074.1 GCA_035633115.1 Gemmatimonadaceae bacterium
TTCGGGTCCCACGCGAACGATAGCGGCTCATGAGGAAAGGAATTTCAATCGCAGGGCCCGCGAAGGCGGCGATTGGCTCGGCGTGGAATTGGTGAGAAGGGGCGGGCACCGCGCTGGGACAGCGTTGAGATCGGGGTGCAGGCGGTGCGGGAGGCGCGCGCCCACAGTGCGCCTGGAGCGTGCCGGCCCCGCGGCGCGCGAGCGCATGCGGGGACCGCGGACATCGCGCACGGCGCTCCGAAGCACGGGAGCGCCAAGCATACGTCCATCGCGAGCGGACGCCGTCACCAGAACGTCGCGCGAAATACCTTTCCAGCGCATGTCGCGCCGCGGCCTAACGAAGTAGAGATTCTTGCCGCGCGAAGCCGCGGCAAAATCTGGTGTTGATCTCAATCCGCCGATGAGGTGGCGAAGAGCCGGCCTCTTGGACTTTCAATCGAGCGGAGTTGCGTTCGTGCGTGCGTAGCCCGGGGCGGCGGGTGCGCTGGTGCGGCGGGTGATGCGTGATGACGGCTCGCACGGATCGTTGAGCGACACAGTTGACGTGACCGGCGCGCTGCTTCCGGAGGTAAAACGGGGGATCGGACGGCACCGGATGCAGCACAGCTGGACGACCGAGCCAGGACGCAGCTGTTGGGATGGAATCGAGAGACTGCCGAATCGAAGACGCCTGATCATGGCGGCGCCCTCGATCGCTGGTAGCGCTGGACGAGTCGCAGCTGACCGCGCTGGCACACAGGGCAGCGTGGACCTGAATTGATGACATTGCCGCCAGCGTTATTAGATGCCTCTACCAACTTATCTCCGGCGTGCTGCGTGGCGTGGAGCTGGAGCAAGTGGCGAGCACGCTCGAGATCCTCACGGCCAGTCGGACTGAGGAGACCGTAGTAGCGGATCTTGGTGAAGCCGCGCGGGAGCACGTGTTGGAGAAACCGCGGGATGAATACATCCACCGGTAGCGTCAGCCGCCTGGTTTCGTGCGTGCGCGCGTGCGTGTAGCGAAAGGTGACGCGACCGTGCTCGAAGCGTTCGAGCGAATGGTTGCTGAGGGCGACGCGATAGATGTAGCGCGAGAGATACCGGGTGGCGTGGTCGCCGCTCCCGATCTGTTGGACATGGACGGTCCAGCGGCAGGTCCACACGTTGGGATCGATGCCCGCGTCCACGCCGGAGCGCGCAAACGCAGCGCGCATCTTGGCGCGAAAGATCTCTGACAACATGTAGCCGGGCACGAGGAAGCACGGATTGGCGGGCTTGACCCAAGCGGCACCGCCGGACGAGAGTCCGCCCGCGGTCACGAGGAGGTGCGCGTGGGGATGATACTCCAGAGTGCGCGACCAGGTATGAAGGACCGCAAGAATGCCGGGCGTGCCGCCGACCCACTGGCGGCCTTGGGCGAGGGTCTGGACCGAAGCAGCGGCTTCGCGCAGCAGAGCGGCGTAGACCATCTTCTGGTGCGAGCGCGCGACGGCGCGAAGTTGCTGCGGCAGGGTGAAGGTGAGAAGGTAGTGATCGCATGGAAGCAGTCGAGCACGGGTGCTCTGGAGCCAGTCCTCCGCTCGCTCCTCCTGGCATTTGGGGCAGTGCCGGTTGCGGCAGGAGTGATAACTGTAGTCGAGCGCGCCGCAGTCGTCACAGCGGTAGAGCGAACCGCCGAGTGCTGGTGTGCGACAAGCGGCGATGTCGTCCATGGCGCGGCCATGCGAGGGCAGCATCCGTCCGGCGTGGAGTTCGCGGTAGCGAGGCCCCGCTGCGCGGAAGATGTCGGCCAGCTCCAGCATGGAGCGAAGGCCGTGAATCGTTGCCCTGTGTGGTGTCCTTCTATGGACGCGGCATCAAGCCATTGATCGGCTCGAGCGCGGCGTCGCGGAGTTCGCGGGTGAGGTGAGTGTAGATGGCGGTGGTACGGAGGCTGGTGTGCCCGAGGGATTCCTGAATGAGCGGGAGTGCCACCCCGGCTTCGAGCAAGTGGGTGGCGTAGCTGTGACGCAGGGTATGGACGTGGGCTCGCTTGTGGATGCCGCTCTTTTTGACGGCGCGCGCGAAGGCGCTCTGAAGACTCGATCGCGAGATCGGACCGAGGGCCGGGTCAGTGAGCGTGGAGAGATGTGTGCGTGTGATTGTGGGGAAGAGCCAGAGCGGATTGCGGTGCGTGCGCCAGTGTTCGCGCAGGAGCTCGAGCGTGGCGTCCGGGAGCGGGACGTAGCGATCCTTGCGGCGCTTGCCATGGATGTGGAGCAGCTTGCGGTCGCCGTCAACGTCGGGGACCTGGAGCCGCGCGCCTTCCAGGAGGCGCAGACCGCAGGCGTAAATCGTGGTGAGACAGACGCGGTAGACGCTGATCCGGATGGCTCCGAGAATCCGCCACACTTCATCGCGGCTGAGGACAACGGGGAGTTTCTTCTCGCCCTTGGGGCGCGCGACGCCGAGGACGGTCCACGGCCGCACGAGCGTCTGCTGATAGAAAAACTTGATGCCGCAGAGGGCGATCGTGTGGGTGCCGCGGGCGACCTTTTGGACGGTGCTCAGGTGGAGCAGGTACTGGCGGATCTGCTCTTCACAGAGGCGGTCGGGGGGCGCATGATAGAACCGGGCGAGCTGGGCGACGGCGCGGACGTAGGCCTCGACGGTCCGGTCGGAGTACCCACGAAGCTGGAGGTCGTGGATCATGCGTTGGCGAAGCGGTGTCATGTGGTCCTCTCTGGAAAACGGTTGAGAGGATCAGACATCGCGCCACTATCTTTTTCAATCTTTTCAATCGCGCGGCAGGGACAATGTGCGACGGACTGGCAGTGCTATCCGCCGCAGGCGGATTGAGTTCAACAAACCGTTGCAGCCGATCCTCGCAAGCGGGCTTCGCCCGCCCGCTCGGCCGGCTGAACGGTGACGGTTAGCCGGACTCTGACGAATGAAGGCAACAGACAGCAGCTCTGTAGTCGTCCTGGACACAAACGTATACCGGCGATTGGGACGTGGACGGAGTGATCATGATGCGCAACGGAAAGGTCGTGGGCTTGCGTCCCGCGACGCACTGGGCGGAGTCCAAGCGCTTCTACACCCGTTCGTCATCCTCGAGTTGGTGTCTCACCTCGCTGATATCCAGGACCCAGAATGGACTGATTGCAGAGCCGCCCTCATTGTAGCGTGGCATCATTGCCAGACCGAATCCGATGAGGAGTCTAAGTTCCTCGCGGTCATCAATGATTCCGAGACCGCCATCTGTAGGCTCGCATACCAGCTGGATCCGCCGGGCCATGCAGCCGTATCGGAGCGACTCGCGACGCTTTGCAAGCGGGTCGCGACGAGCAGTCCTGAGGAGGCAAAAACCCTGGGACATTCGGACCTAGTCTTGTGGTCCAACCAAGCGGCGGAGATTGAAAACGAGTTTGTCTCCGATATGATGCAGCACATCATTCGCGAACATATTCCAGATGCAGTCGCCTGGGATGCGTTGAAGAGAGACCCCGCCAAGCGACGCGAACTCTGGAAATCGTGAACTCGGCGGTTTTCGTTCGCGAAATGGCCGAGGCAAATGTCCGTAAGGCTCAGATGCTTCTACGCCTGGAGCAGAACGACCCATACTTCACTAATCGGATCGACTTGGTGGCTTCAACTTTTCGAGCTCCGTTTGAACTTTACCGTGCGGCACTACGACACGTAGTTCTTAACGGGGTCGATGTTGCGAAAACCAAGTACCGAAATTGGATTTGGGACCTACACATTGCATTTTCGGTTGGAGATTTCACTGTTTTCGGAAACAGGCCTGTAAAGTTTGTAACGAATGACAAAATGATTCTGGATGCAGCTTCTACCGCGAATTTGGAGCAGCTGGTGCGGTCATTCGAACAATATTCTGATGAGCTCCGCGCCAGCGCCGGCTAACCGGGCGCTGCTGCAGACGGCGGCCTAAATGAATGCGGCTGGCGCGTTGCGCGCACCCCGCTGCAGTTTTGTTGGAGCCGCCGCAGCAGGGCGCTGGGCGGTTAGCCAGACACGAAAGGGAATAGCGAATGCTCTCGGCGGATTTGCTGGCCCAGGTTCCCGCTCAGGGGATGCCATCAAGAGATGTGTGGGAGGTTGCCTTCAGTGCGCTCGCGGTGGTTGGCGGCGTACTGGCCGCTCTCGGGGCGATCATTGCCTTCTTCTTGAAGAGGTACTGGGACAAGCGCGACCGAGAAGCCGATCTCCGGGAACGAGCTCAGGCTGCCAAGGACGCCGATCGAGCACGGCACCGAGATATTCTGTACGAGTCACTCAAATGGTTCGAAGGTGGCACTCAGAAGCGAAGCATCGGCATTGCCGTTGTAAATACGAGCTGGCACACCTTCGACGACTTCCGACCTCTTTGGACCGAGGTGTTCGCAAATCAGGCG